>JANXYE010000280.1 GCA_025350285.1 Chloroflexota bacterium | reverse complement strand
GTCACCGGAGAAGCCATGACCCTCGGCGGCGGCGCTGCCTACGCGAAGCGCCTCCCGTTCGAACGCTACTTTCGCGACGCCCGTGCAGGCATGGTCATGGGCATCGCCCACGACATCGCCGTGCTCAACGTCGCGCGGTCCATCTTCCCGAAGCCCAAAGACCCGCCCAAACCCTGACCCGGGCGCCGGAACTTGCGCCGCATCCGCCGCAACGCAGGAGCCAGGCCCCCTCCGTGGGGTCTGAGCGTCAGCCCCTCCCTTTTGCCCCAGGCAGGAGCCGGGCGGCTCTGTCCGCGCTATCGCCGTGCCAGCTCCAAGCGAGAGCGCCCCGCTCATCGCCCCCCCGGAGGCCCAGCGCGCCACACTCGGTCAGTACCGCGGAACCTCACGGGAGCGGCCCGCCCACGCAGCTCGATCCCAGAGAGCGCCGCACCCACGCCGGCAGCCCGCCCCTACGCCGCCGTCGCCCCAGCCCCCGGCCGCCGCGAGGCCCGGTGTTCGATCAGCCGCGTGAACGAATCCAGGTCCAACGGCTTCGAAAACAGAAACCCCTGGCCGCGCTTGCACCGCAGCATGCGCAGGTAGTTGAGCTGCTCTTTCGTCTCGATCCCCTCAGCCACGACTTCGATCCCGAGCGCGTCCGCGACATCCACGATCGCCCGGGCGACGGCCGACGGGGTGCGATCGGTGCCGACATCCTTGATGAACGACCGGTCGATTTTGAGCGTGGTCAGGGGCATGCGGTGGAGGTAGCTGAGCGAGCTATACCCGGTGCCGAAGTCATCGATCGCGAGCCGCACGCCGAGATCCCGCAGGCGGTTGAGCGTGTCGATCGCCCCGTTGAGGTCGTCGATGACGGCGCTTTCCGTGATCTCCAGCTCCAGAAGATGCGGCGGAAGCCCGGTGATCGCCAGGACGCTCGCCACCCGCCGCACGATGTCTGGCTGGCGAAACTCCCGGGCCGAGACGTTGACCGCCACGCAGAGGGGCATGTCCGGGAAACGGCGCAGGAGTTCGGCCGTCTGGCGGCAGGCCTCATCGAGCACCCACTGGCCGATGCGGACGATCTCGCCGGTCTCTTCGGCCATCGGGATGAACTGCGCCGGCGAGATCAGCCCGCGCTGCCCGTGCTGCCAGCGGACGAGGGCCTCCATGCCGATCATGTCGCCGGTCGCGAGCTCGATTTCGGGCTGGTAGTGCAGCACAAGCTCCCCGCGGTCGATCGCGCGGCGCAGCCCGGACTCCAGCTCCAGGCTATCCGGCGAGTGGGCGTCCAGTTCCGGCCGGAAGACGACAAACCGTGAGGCCCCGTCGCCCTTCGCCCGGTAGAGCGCAATGTCCGCCTTGCGCAGGAGATCGTTGGCCGAGCTGCTGACGCCGCGCTGGCTCATCGCGACACCGACGCTCACCGTCACGAACAGTTCGTGTCCGGCCACATTGAACGAGCGTCGAAGGGCCTCGACGATGCGCTGGGCCGTGGCCGCTACCTCGCCTTCGCCTGTCTGGTCCATGAGCACGGTAAATTCGTCGCCTCCCAGCCGCGCGACGATTCGCTCCGGCCCGACGATCGACGCGAGACGTATCGCGAGCACCGAAAGCAACTCGTCGCCGACGGCGTGGCCGAGCGTATCGTTGATGACCTTGAAGCGATCGAGGTCGAGGCAAAGGACCGCTACGCAGCCACCCTTGATCGGCGATTCGGCGAGCGCGGCCCGGAAGCGGGACATGAAGTAGGCGCGGTTGGGCAGCCCGGTGAGCGTGTCGTGGAACGCTTCGTGGGCCAGGCGCCTGGTCGATTGGGCGACCCGCCCAGCCATGCTGTTGAAGCTTTCGGCGAGCGCGTCGATTTCGCGCACGCCTGAGCGCGCGTCCGCCCGCGCGCCCATGTCTCCCGTCGCGAACGCATCCAGGGCCAGCCGCAGTGACTGTGAACCGCGTGCCACCCTCCGTCCGACCACCCGCACGCTCGCGAATACGAAAGCCGACGCGCAGAGGGCCGTAGCGATCGCCGGGCCCGCCGCTGTTTCCGCCGACGAACTCGCCAGCAGCGCGAAACCGACCGCCGCCGCGGTAGAAAGCGCGGCGAGGCCATAGAGCACGGCCGCGAGGCTGGGGCGAAACGAGCGGGTGCGGTTTGGCATGCACGTCCCAGATGGGATACCCGGCTTGCGGGCAGTCCTCCGCATGTAATTTCGACGGGGAGTTCACGCCGGGACAGTGCGCGGGTCTCCCGCGTGCCCGGCCGCCGGGCCTCTCGCGGCTGATGCTCGCCGCTTTGGCTGCCGACTATCTCAGGGAAGGACCATGGGCCGTTTCGAATCAGGATTCACCGCGCGGTTGCTCCGCCAGCCCGCTACGCCCCTTGCGCTGGGGGCGGGGCTGGGGCTCGCCGGCGTTTTTTTCGAACCGATCGGTGGGGCCGCCGCGGCCGTCACGGGGGGAGCGATTTCCTTCTGGATGAGCCACCTTCGCCTCCGGCGCCTGCGTTCGACGGTTGATCGGCAGGCCGCGGAACTGGACGAAATCGTCTCCGCCGGCGGCTTCCGCGACCCCGAGACTGGCCTTGGAACAGCCGAGACGCTGCGCGCGGAGTGGGATCGGCAGCTCGCGCGCTACCAGCGCCGCGGCGAACGGTTCGCACTCGCCGTCCTCACGATCGAGGACCGCGAACTGCCGGGACCGATCCCGGCGGCGGTGGCTATCGGCGTGGCCGCTGAGCTTGATGCGCTCATCCGTGCCGAGGACCAGCTCTACCGCCTGGACAACAACGTCTTCGGGGTGCTGCTTACCGGGTCTGAGCGCGAAGGGGCCGAATACTTCTTCGAACGTGTGCGCAAGGAGATGCGCGTGATCGATTGTGGCCCCCTCCTCGAAGCCCGGCCCGTGGCCATACAAACGAGCATCATCGAATGGCACGACCGCCCCGAAGGGTACGGCTACACGACCACGCGCGGCACGAGGTGGATAGCGGATGGCCCCGTTAAGGAAGTACCCGACCGGATGATCGACCGCTGGGCCGGCCAGCGTGCCTCCGCCCGCCGCGCCCGGCTCGCCCAGGATCCGAGAGACAGCCAGCGCCACGCCTCCTGAGCCGAAGGCGCCGGTCTCGTCCATCGCGCAGCGTCTCTCGTCTCGCCGCTCGTTTATCGAAGCGCCCGCACAAGCCCCTCTTGGGCGACCGAGGCCATGAGCGTCCCGTCCTGCGCGTACATGGTCCCGAAGATGAGCGCCCTCGCGTTATGCGCCGCGTGGCTGGCCGTTGTGTAGAGCATCCAGCCGCTCCAACGAGGCGGCCGGTGGAACCAGATCGCGTGGTCGAGGCTCGCCGAAGCGGTCCGGTTGCGGGCGATGCCGTGGCTGCGCTCCACCGTGCTCAGCATCCCCCGGTCGCTGGCGAAGGTGATGAGCGCCGCGTGGATGATCGGATCGGCCGGTAGTTCGCCGCGCGGCCGCACCCACACCTGCCGGAACGGCGCCTGTTTCTCCGCGCTCAGCATCGCCTCCGGGTTGCACGCCCGGATCTCTATCGGGCCGGGCCTGCGGAGCGGTGGCGCGTCCGTGCGGATCACCTCCCAGTCGGGCAGCCCTTCCGGACCGGGCACCTCCGGCATCGGGTCCTGATGGCTGATGCCGTCTTCCGCCGCCACGTAACTCGCTTCGAGGCTGAAGATGGCCTCGCCCTGTTGGTGGGCGACCACCCGCCGCGTCGTGAACGAACGGCCGTCGCGGATGCGGTGCACCACGTACTGGATGGGCACGCCATGTTGGCCGGGCCGCAGAAAGTAGCTATGCAGCGAATGCACCTCGCCCTGTTCGACCGTCCGCGCGGCGGCCACAAGCGATTGGGCGGCGACGAATCCGCCGAAGAGCCGCGCCGGGCCACGTCCGGGGTCGCCGAGGAAGAGATCGCGGTCGAGCTGTTGCAGGTCGAGCCGCCGCAGCAGACGGTCGAGGGGATCGTGAGGCGCGTCCGTCACTCGGCGAGGGCCACGGCGGCGATGCAGGTCGAACTCGCCGGGGCCACATGCGCCGCCCAGCGGTCCGCCCAGGTATCCAGCGCTTCAACAATATGCCGCAGTTCGTGGCCCTTCTGCGTGAGGCTGTATTCGACGCGCACGGGCGACTCCGGGATGACCGTGCGGAGGACGATCCCTTCGCTCTCGAGTTCGCGCAGGCGCTCGGTCAGGAGCCTATCCGAAAGCCCGGGCACCTGGGCGAGGATGTCGCTGAAGCGCACCGAACCGGCGAGCAAGTTGCGGATGATGGCCGCCGTCCAGCGCCGCCCGATGAGTTCCGCGGTCGCCTGAAACGCCGGACAGAATCGTGAAAGCGCCGGGGCTCCGGCTGCGCGGTGGCTCTCCATGCCTCCACTATACAGGAAGCGCGCATGCTTCGACAGAAGGTTGGTTAAGTATGGTGAGTGTGTTGGCTACGAAAGATTGCTCTCACCATCGAGAGGCGCTAGAGTCATTCTTGCCAGGCGCCTGGCCCGGCCACTCAGGTTGAGCGCGCCGGCCGCCCGACATCCATCCGCCCACCTATACACATGGAGCCTCCCACATGCCCTGGTCCGCTGATCCCGTACATAGCCACATCGCCTTTGGCGTCAAACACCTTGGACTCTCACTCGTGCGCGGCGAGTTCAAGACGTTCACGGTCGAATCCGAGATCGACGAATCCGACATCACCCGTTCGAAGGCTTCGGTCACGGTCGATGTCGCCAGCATCCAGTCCTCCATGGAGGTCATCGGCCAGCACCTCAAGGGCGCCGATTTCCTGGACGCCGAGAATCACTCGACGATCACGTTCACCACGAAGCGGCTGACGCGCGATTCGGTCGTCGGCGACCTCACAATTCGCGGCAACACGAAGGAAGTTCAGCTCGCAGCCGAGATGGCCGGCCCCATCCAGGACCCGTGGGGCAAGACCCGCGCGGGACTCACGGCCACCGGCAAGATCGACCGCCGCGATTTCGGCATCACCAAGGACTTCGGCCCAGTCGTCTCGGAGACCGTTCACCTCACGATTGACCTCGAACTTATCAAGTCGTGACCACCGAGCGCACCGAGGACGGCTAAGAGGACACCGAGAGGCTTTCGACCATCTCTGCGCGCTCTCTTCGAACCTCGCTGCGCTCGTTGGTTCAGTGGCTCAGAAATTCTGTAAGTGCCGCCAGCGTAGG
>JANXYE010000256.1 GCA_025350285.1 Chloroflexota bacterium | reverse complement strand
CCCAATGCCTGACATAGAGCACATTCGCGAAATCCTCAACCAGTTCGGCCCGAACGCCGTACTGGACATCGCGCTCATCGCCGCGGCCATTTACGGCGCCCTGCGGCTAGTCAGCGGGACGCGCGCCAGCACCCAGGCGCGGGGCGCGCTCGTGCTCTTCCTCCTCGCCCTGACGCTCGGGCGGCTCTTCAACCTGACCGTCGTGAACTATCTGGTGCGCAATTCGTTGCCCGCGCTGCTCGTCGCCGGGGCGGTGATCTTTCAGCCCGAACTGCGCCGCGGACTGGACCGGCTTGGCCGCACCGGAATTCGTGGCTGGAACCGGGCCGAACACGCCGAGGTCGTCGATTCGCTGACGAAAGCGGCCGTCCGCATGTCGATCGAGCGGCACGGCGGCCTCTTCGTCGTCGAGCGCACAACCGGCCTCCAGGACGTGATCAGCACGGGGATCCGCGTCGATGCGCGCATCTCGCCAGAGTTGCTGGCCGGCATCTTCTACCCGAACTCCCCGATGCACGACATGGCCGTCGTCCTCCGGGACGACCGCGTGGTCGCGGCCGGCTGCCTGCTGCCGCTCACGGCCGAGCTGCCCACGCTCGACCGCAACCTCGGCACGCGCCACCGCGCCGCCATCGGCATCACCGAACAGACCGACGCATTCTCCCTCGTCGTTTCCGAAGAGACGGGCGAGATCAGCCTCGCGCTCGGCGGCCGTCTCCTGCCGGTACCTGATGAGCGTCGATTGCGTGTGATGCTGGAAATGCTCTACGACCGGGCTACACCGACGCGGGTGGCCGAAGACCGGGACGGGCGGGCGCCGATATGATCGAAGCGCTTCGCACGGCCGGCGCCATCACCGTCGCCGGGCTCATGAGCGTCGTGCACCACTGGATGCTCGCACTCTTTAGCCTCGTCGCCTCGTTCGGCGTGTGGTTCGCCGTCCAGGACCTGGACAACCCCCGCGTTGAGGGCGACGCGCCGCGAGACGGGGGCATCCAGGTCGTCGCGGTCAACGTCCCCCAGGGCTACGCCGTCGAAGACCTCACGACCGTCCGCGTGCGCGTCGATGCGCGCCAGTCCGACCTGCTCACCCTGCGCGCCAGCGACTTCAAGGCAGAGGTGGATGTGGACGCCGACGCCATCCAACGCGGCCGCCTTACACAGACGCGGCGGGTGAAGGTGGAGTCGCGTCGCGGCGGTGTGAACGTCGTCCAGGTGGTCCCGCCCACGATCGACGTGAGCGTCATCGCCGCTTCCACGAAGGATGTCCCTATCACGTTGCGCCGCGTCAACCGCGAGCCAGACGGCTTTCGCGACTCCGGGACGTTCACCGTCACTCCCGGGGCCGTCACCGTCAGTGGACGTAAGGACCTCGTGGACCGCGTCTCGACGGTCGAACTGGAAGTGAACCTCGCCAACGCTCGGGACGTTGACTACGTGGTTGAGGGAGACCTGGTCGCGCGGGCGTCGGATGGCAACGTGCTCCAGGTCGCGATGTCGCAGACCCGAGCCCGCGCCACGCTCAAGATCGACCAGGTCTTTTCGCCGCGCTTGCTCGCCCTGTTCCCCCAGATCACGGGCGCTCCAGCGGCGGGCTACATCGTCACGAACATCTCGGTCGATCCCCCCGTCGTGCTCGCAACGGGGGAGAAGCCCGTTATCGATAGCCTTCGGGGGTCGATGAACCTGGAGAAGCTCGATGTTACCGGCGCCCGCCAGAGCATCACCGTCACGCGCCAGATTGACCGGCCGCCGAATGTCTCAACGGACCGGCCGTCCGCCGTGGTCCGCGTCGAGATCCAGGCTATAGACTGCGGGACTGGCCTTGCCGCGGCCTGCCAGCAGGCGACGTTCTTCGTCGCACCGATCTTCGAATCGGCTCCCGTGGGGCTTCGTGTCGAGGGCCTTACGTATACGGTCCAGGTACACGTATCCGGCCCCCTGGAGCGGATCGCCCTGCTCAAACCGGCCGACTTCAAAGCGACCATTTCCCTGGCTGGGGCCACGGCCGGGGCGGGAATTTACGTGGCGAAACTGACGGCGCCCGTGGGCATCCGGGTTGACTCCGTGGAGCCGTTGGCGCTCACGCTGCTTTCAGGCGCAACATTGGTACCGTGAAACCAGCAACCGCCGCCCTCCCGCGCGTTGTCATCGTCGGCCGTCCGAACGTTGGCAAGTCGTCGCTCTTTAACCGGATCGTCGGCGAACGCAAAGCAATCGTCGAGGATGAGCCCGGCACAACGCGAGACCGCGTTGAGGCCGATGTCGAATGGCTCGACCACCGCTTTCGGATTATCGATACCGGCGGCTTCGAAACGGAATCGGAGAATGTCTACGCGCCGCTTATCCTCGAACAGATCCGGACGGCCGTCCGAGATGCCGCGATCGTCATCCTCTGCATCGACGCCCGCGATGGGCTGACCGCCAGCGACTACGACATCGCCGACGAGATCCGCCGCTCCGGGCGCACCATCATCGTCGCCGCTACCAAGGTCGATAACGCCAGCCGCGAGACCCAGGCGATTGCCGACGCGGCCGCCTTCGGCCTCGGCGAACCGCTGCCATTGAGCGCCCTCCACGATATGGGCGTCGGCCTAATGCTCGACGAAGTCGTCGCTCGCCTGCCGGAGGCCCCCGCGCTCGTCGAGAGCGACCGCGTGCGCGTGGCGATCGTGGGCCGTCCGAACGTCGGCAAGTCGATGCTCGTGAACGCGCTTCTCGGTGAGCAACGGGTGATCGTGAGCGCCGTCGCCGGGACCACGCGCGATGCCGTCGATAGCGAACTCGACACGCCCGAAGGCACGTTCTTGCTGATCGACACGGCCGGCGTCCGCCGCCCCGGCAAGCTCGGGAAGGGTATCGAGCGCCATTCGTTTATGCGCACGCAGACCGCCGTGGACCGGGCTGACGTTGTCATCCTCGTGATCGATGGGGCTGAGGGCGTGACGGCCCAGGATACCCATATCGCCGGACTTGCGATGGACGGCAACAAGGGCTTTATCGTGGCTGTGAACAAGATCGACCTCTGGGACGATCCGGTGGGCCAGCGGGAATGGGCCGAACGCCAGATGCACAGCCGGATTCAGTTCGCGCCCTGGGCCATGGTCGCGTTCATATCCGCCCTCGAGCAGAAGGGGCTTCCCGAGCTGCTCGGCCTTGCCGTGCAGGCTCGCGAAGCGCGCCGCCGCCGGCTGACAACGCCTCAGCTCAACGGCGTCCTCGGCAAGGCCTTGCGTGAGCATGTGCCGCCGCTCGTCCGCAATAAGCGCCTCAAGCTGCTCTACGCCACGCAGGCTTCGATCGACCCGCCGACGTTCGTCCTCTTCGTCAACGACCCGGCGCTTGTGCACTTCAGCTATAAGCGCTTCCTCGAACGCTCTATCCGCGAGTCCGCGGACTTCGAAGGGACGGCGATCAAAGTGGTGCTCAGGGGGCGCGTCCCGGAGAATCCGCCGGAATGACACTGGAGTACCTCGCGAACATTGCTATCGGCTACCTGCTCGGGTCGATTCCGTTCGGGCTGCTGGCGGGCTACGCCTTCATAGGGAAGGACATTCGGCGGTTCGGGAGCGGCAAGACAGGCACGACGAATGTCTTGCGTACGGCCGGCAAGTTCGCCGCGGCTCTCGTGGTCATCGGTGACATCTCCAAGGGGACAGCGCCCGCGCTCATCGGGCGTTTCGTGTTCCACGACGACGGGGTAGCGGCGGCCGGGGCGGCGGCCGGGATAGCGGGCCACGTCTGGCCGGTGTTCGCGAGGTTCCGTGGTGGGCGCGGCGTGGCGACCGCCTTTGGTGGAGTGCTCGGGCTCACGCCGCTCGTCGCTCTCGCGTTTCCCCTGATCGGCGCGATTCTGATCGGCTCGACACGCTATGTTTCGGTCATGTCGATCATCGGCACGCCGATTGCCGTCGCGATCCTCGTCGTCCTGGCCGCGACGGGCGCAGAGTCGTGGGCGTTCGCGTTCTTCGGCGTCTTTGCCGTCGCGCTTATCGAATACATGCATATCCCGAACATCCGGCGGCTTCTCGCCGGGACTGAGCCGAAGATCGGCAAGGGCGGCGAAAAGCCGGTGTCCGGCTGAGATGGCCGTTTACGCCGTCCTTGGCGCGACCTCATGGGGTGCGACGCTCGCCTGGCTGCTCGCCGGTAACGGCCACAGGGTGTCCCTGCTCTGCCGCTCCGCGGCGGAAGCCGAGGCAGTCAACGAGATCCGCTCCGTGGCCCGGATGCCCGGCCTTCGGCTCCCTGCCGCCGTTGAAGCGGCCACGAGCCTGCCGGCCGACTGCGCTGGGCTCGTGGCCGCCGTTCCCGCGCAGTCCCTCCGGGACACGCTTTCGCGGCTGAGCGGGGGCCGCGACCTCCCCATCCTCTGTGCGGCCAAGGGCATCGAGGCGCTTTCCATGCTCCGCATGAGCGAACTGACCACGTTGGCCGGGTGGGCGCGGGGCCGGATCGCGGTGCTGTCCGGGCCGAACCTCGCCGCCGAAGTGGCGGCTGGGCTGCCATCGGCCGCCGTCGTCGCATCCCCGTCGGAGGCGATGGCCCGGCTCTGGCAGGCGGCGCTGTCAGGATCGGCCTTCCGCGTTTATCGGTCCGCCGATGTCACCGGCGTGGAGATTGCCGGTGCGGCCAAGAACGTCATCGCCATTGCCGCGGGCATTGCCACCGGGCTCGGATTCGGGGCCAATACGCTCGCTGCACTCGTCACGCGTGGCCTCGCGGAGATCACCCGGCTCGGCCTGGCGCTCGGCGCCGAGCGCCAGACCTTCCTCGGCCTCGCCGGCGTCGGCGACCTCACGGCAACTTGCTTTTCGCCGCTGAGCCGCAACCAGCAGCTCGGGCTCGCCCTGGCCGTTGGTAGGGCGCCGGCCGCCGCGATGATGACCATCGGCCATACAGTCGAAGGCGTGACGACCGCCCCCGTGGTGGCTGCGCTTGCCGCTGCTCACGGGGTTGAGATGCCGATTACGGCCGCGGTTTGCGCCGTCCTCGCCGGCGCCAAAACGGCACGCGAGGCGATGGCCGATTTGCTGGGGCGCGAACTGACGCGCGAAGGCTAAGCGTCCCAAACGGGTGTTACACTCGATCCATGGCGAATATTCCCGAGGCGCTCAGCGCGCTTCTCGACTCACTCAAGGCAGGGACGACTCCGGCCGCCGCGCAGCTCACCGTTTTCTCCGATCTCGACCGCGACGCCGCGGCTGCTCTGCGCATCGCCTGGCCGTCCATCTCATCCGAACTTCGGCGCTCGACGCTTGTCCGGGCGCGGGAATTGTCGGATGACAGCGTCGATCTCAACTTCACCGAACTCGGGCGGGCGGGGCTGGACGATCCGGAAGCGGACGTCCGCCGCGCGGCGATCGAGTCGCTCTGGGAGGGCGAGGATCGGCGCGTCGGGCAGCGGCTCGCAACGCTCTTGCGGTCCGATCCCGACGACTCGGTGAGGGCGGCCGCCGCCAGTGGACTGGCCGTGTTCGCGGCCGCCAGTGAAAACGAGACGATCGACCGGGTCACGGGTGATGAGGCCGTGGACGCCCTCCGCGCGGCGGCGGCGGAGGACGAGCCGTCGCTCGACATCCGTGGCCGGGCGGTGGAGTCGCTCGGGATTCGTTCGCTCCCGTGGGTCGAGACACTCATCAGCGACGCCTACTACCACGAGGACCGCGGCTTGCGGCTGGCCGCGATTCGGGCCATGGGCCATTCCGGCGGTGGGGGCTGGCTAGAAATCCTTGAAGAAGAGGTGCAATCGGACGACCCCGAGTTTCGCTTCGCGGTTGCCACGGCGCTCGGGGAGATCGAATCCGAGCAAGGTGTGGAAGTCCTCTCGGACCTCCTCGCCGATGAAGATACGGAGGTCGTGCTCGCCGCCGTCATGGCGCTGGGCCAGGTTGGCGGGTCGGTAGCGGAGGAGCGCCTGGAGACGTTCATCGAGTCGGTGGAGGGGACCCTCGCGGAGGCCGCGAAGGAGGCCCTTGAGGAGGCACGCTCGGACGGCTCCGTTGACCTGATGCGCCAGAGGATTGGCCTATGAACCGCGACCTGCCCGTCCAGACGGCCGTTTCGGCCGGCGGCGTCGTTTGGCGCCGGACCCCGGACAAAGGTGTCGAGGTGGTGGTCTGCGGGCGGACCAAGGAGAACCTTTGGGGACTGCCGAAAGGCACGCCGGACGCCGGCGAAACGATCGAGCAGACCGCCATCCGCGAGGTGCAAGAGGAGACGGGTCTCGATGTCCGCCCGGGGGCCAAGATTGGCACGATCCGCTACTGGTTCACGGCCAACGGGGTACGGTTTCACAAGCACGTGCATCACTGGTTGATGGAGCCCGTCGGAGGAGATGTGTCCCGGCATGATCACGAATTCGACGATGTGGTCTGGTTGCCCATTGCCCAGGCCCACCGCCGCCTTACTCACGTGAACGAACGGAAGATCCTGGCCGACGCCGCCCGAGTCCTCGGAGAGAGGATCTCGTGAGCGCCGAGGCGATCCGGGCGCGTCTCGTCGTCGCCGAAGCGGGCCCAATGGTCATCCGTCATAAGATGCGCGAGGACTTCGCCGACGACCACCGCTGGCGGCGTGACCCGGACACCGCTCGGCTCGATGGGAACCCCGTGCTCGACCTCGCGTTCGACGCGTACGTGCGGCTGGTCGAGAAGGAGGTGCTGTTCGGCGATCCGAATCGCATGAGCTTCAGCATCGACCTCGACGGCAGGCACGTCGGGAACGTCATGCTCTACAACTACACCGCCGGCCGGGAGGCCGCCGAGATCGGCATTTCGCTGGGGGAAGCGGATGTCCGCGGGCGGGGGTTGGGGCCGGCGGCAATGGTCGCTTGTCTGCGCTACGCATGGGCGAATTTACCGTTTCGCCGGGTTTTTCTGCATACATTCGAGTGGAACGAACGCGCCTGGCGCTCGTTCGAACGGGCCGGGTTCAGCGAGGTGTCGCGCCTCGAACGGTGGGGATCGGTCCTCATTCGGATGGAGGCGCGGCGCGAATGGTGGCTGCTCTGGGATGGCGAGGGCCGGTTCGAGGCCGTGCTCCGAAGGGCACTCGTTCCGCCACTCCCGGCCGTTGAGCCGGGCTCGTCAGTCGCGGGTTAGAGCCCGTTCTTCGCGACTTCAGCCATCAGCGCGTAGGTTCTCTTGATCGCGTCCGCATCGTCGTCTACCGGGAACGGAGACGCGTTGAAGTCCGTCACGCCCACATCGCGCAGGTCGCGGAGCTGTTTCAGCACCGCCTCCTCGTTGCCGACGATAGCGACGCCTGAGGCGTCCGCCGCCCCTTCGATGTCGAGCACGGCGCGATATGAAGGCAACTGTCCGTAAATGGCGAATGCCTTCGAGGCGGACTGCTTTGCCTCAGCGACCTTGGAGGTGACGGCAATCGGGAACCCGGAGATGATCCGCGGTTCGGGCCGTCCGGCCTCCTTTGCGGAACTCGTGATGATCGGGACGGCGGTCTTTTCCAGGTACTTCGGGCCGCCCATCCAGGTTGCGGTGCCATCGGCCAGGCGGCCCGCGATCTTGAGCATCTGGGGCCCCAGG
>JANXYE010000246.1 GCA_025350285.1 Chloroflexota bacterium | reverse complement strand
ATCACGCGGAAGCCGTCCATCACCGCTTCCAGTGCCTTCACCGGGTCCACTTCCGTGACGATGACCTGGGCGCCGAGCCCGCGGGCGCGGGAGGCCACGCCCCGGCCGCACCAGCCGTAACCCGCGATGACGATCACCTTGCCGGCGATGAGCACGTTCGTCGCGCGGATGAGCCCATCCATCGTCGACTGGCCCGTGCCGTAACGGTTGTCGAACAGGTGCTTCGTATCCGACTCGTTGATCGCGACGATCGGGTAGCCGAGCGCGCCATCGGCGGCCATCGCCTTCAGGCGGATAACGCCCGTCGTGGTCTCCTCGGTCCCGCCGACCACGCCGGGCAGCAGGTCCCGGCGATCCTTGTGGATAACGGCCACTACATCGGCCCCGTCATCCATGGTGAGCTGGGGGCCGTGTTCCAGGGCCTGGTGGATGTGCCGGTAGTAGGTCTCGTTGTCTTCGCCGCAACGGGCGAACACGGGGATCCCGTACTCGCTCACGAGCGCCGCCGCCACGTCGTCCTGGGTCGAGAGCGGATTGCTGGCACAGACGCGCAGGTCCGCCCCGGCGTCGCGGAGGGTGATCGCGAGGTTCGCCGTCTCCGTCGTGACGTGCAGGCAGGCAGCCATGCGGATGCCCTTCAGCGGCTTTTCACGCAGGAACCGCTCGCGGATCAGGCGCAATACGGGCATTTCGCGTTCGGCCCACTGGATGCGGTTGATGCCCTCGGGCGCGAGACGCAGGTCGGTGATGTCGTGGGCGACGGTCATGGTTGTACTCCAACGGTAGGACTCTGGAGGGCTTCGATCCGCGTGCGACGCGGCCAGCGCTCCATCCGGAGCGTTCAGGATGCGCGAAGGGAGACGAACGAGCCATCGTAATTGCGCCCGCGCATGGCCGCGCGCAGGCGGCGCATGGAGCCGCCAAGCCCGGAAACATCCCGCCGGGAAGCGCTCGCCTCCACGAGCTGGCAGGCCTCCCGATAGCCGAGCCGTTCGTAGGCCTTGACCGCCGGGGTGTTCTTCGGGTCCACCGTCAGCACGACGTATTCGCAACACTCCAGGAGGATGCTCGTTACGGCGCTCGTCGCGGCGGTGGCATACCCGCGGCCCCGATACGCCGGGTGGGTGAAAACGTTTCCAACGACGGCCACGCCCTCCTGGCGGGCGACCACGTGCGTCCCCGCAACCGCCGCCAGCCGCCCGTCGATGACGACGCCGCGGTAGATACCAGCCTCGACGTGCTCGGGGACGTAGAAGCTTGGCCCGCCCTCCGTACCGTAGAGCCCGTTGATCCGTCGAATGTCGTAGCCCGAGAGCCCGTTCGTGGGGATGCCGCTCGCTGCCTTGAACTCGGCGGCGGTCACGATCATCCGGATCATCGGCTGCTGGCTGGCGAGCCGGTAGACGCCCTGGAGCGCGTTCAGGTGCTGCGGCTGGCAGGTGGCGTAGGTATGGCCCGGCCCGGGGTGAATGCTGAGCACGGCCGCCACGGCGTCCGGGTCCCCCATCGCGAAGCTGGCGTCGCCGAGCCCGCCCCTGCTGTGCAACACCAGTCCGGTGCCGGTGTCGCCCTTCGCCCAGTACCAGCGCGTGCGCTCGAACAATCCTGGTTCAAGTTGACCCAGCGCATAGGCCGTGTACTCCACGCGCGGCCTCAGCAGCTCGCGGATGCGCTCGCGGTCGTCCAGTGCCGAAACGACGTAGTCATACGTGGGGCGGACGATCCCGCCGCGCCAGCGGACCTCGTGCTCGGCCATCAGTCCGGCACCTCGAAGTGAGTGAGCCGCCGGAACGCGCGATACCGGTCCTCGACCTCCGCCCGCGTCAGCGTCTCCAGCCGCGAAGTCCCGATGCCCTCGACGCAGTAGGAAGCGACTGCCGAGCCGTAGACCATCGCCTTGCGGATCTCGGCGTCGCTCAGGTCCGGGGCCGTGTCCAGATACGCCATGAATGCGCCCCCGAACGTGTCGCCGGCCCCGGTCGGGTCCGCGATCTCTTCGAGCGGGAAGCCGGGCACGATGAAGTAGTCGCTGCCACTTGTATAGGCCGCGCCGTACTCGCCGAGCTTGACGATGAGCCGCTGGGCGCCATCGGCGATGAGCTTGCGCGACGCCCTGGTGATGCTCGCCACACCGCTTATCATCCGCGCTTCGCTTTCGTTCACGGTCGCGAAGGTCGCGATGCTCATCGTCTTTCGTACGTCCGCGAGGGCCGATTCGATGTAGAAGAGGATCGTATCGACGAGGCTCGCCCGCGCTTTGGGGAGCGAAGCGATGATCTCTCGCTGCACGACAGGATGCGCCGCCGCGAGGAACACGGTGGTCGAATCCTCCCAGCCGGGCGGCAGCGCGGGCGCCCAGGTCTCGTTCACGCCGACCACCGTGAACAGGGTCTCCCGGCTGTTCATGTCGTAGCCGTAGCGCGCGCCCCAACGGCTGGTTTCGCCGGGGTGGGTCGTGAGCCCGGCGAGATCAACGTTCGGCCGGTCGAGGCGGTCGCGAAAGGCCGCGGGGAAGTCGTCGCCCACGCCGGCGAGGACCCGCACGTCGGTGAAGAGCGAAGCGGCCAGGGCCGCGTAGGAGGCCGGGCCGCCGAGCACGCGCTCAACCCGTTCGAACGGCGTCTCCAGGTCGTCCAGCGCTACCCAGCCGGAGATCAGCAGCGTCATGCGGCATCCTTCATCTGGCCAACCGCCGCCGGAGGATCGGTTCGAGCCGCGCCCGGGCCGTTTCCGGGATGGCCGCCGGCTGGGTCACGAGGGCCGAATCCAGCGTCAGTTCGCAGGCACAAGTATCGCTGTCTCCGAGTGCGCTGGCCAGTGCGCGCACCAGATTCTGGCTCACTTCCACGTTCTTTGTCAGGACCGCGAAGACGGCGGCCGCGTCAACGGCGTCGTGGCCTTCGCGCCAGGCGTCGTAGTCCGTTACGGCCGCCACCAGCGCGTAGCAGAGTTCCGCCTCGCGGGCCAGCTTCGCCTCCGGGATTGCGGTCATCCCGACGAGGTCCGCTCCCCAGTTCCGGTAGAGTTCGCTCTCCGCACGCGTGCCGAAGGCGGGGCCTTCGATACAGACGTAGGTGCCCGATTCGTGGATCGTGGCGCCCGCCGCCCGTCCAGCGGCCGCGGCGGAGGCCCGAAGCGAAGGGCAGACCGGCTCCGCGAACCCCACGTGCGCGACGACGCCATCGCCGAAGAACGTTGCCTGCCGGTTCGCCCGTGTCCGATCCATGAGCTGGTCCGGTGTGACGAGTTCGCCCGGCCGGAAGTCCTCGCGCAGGCTCCCGACGGCTGAGAGCGCCAGCACGCGCCGTACGCCGAGGGACTTGAGCGCCCAGAAATTCGCGCGCTGGGGGAGCTCCGTTGGCAGCAGCCTGTGACCACGCCCGTGGCGAGCAAGGAAGGCCACGCGCTTGCCCGCAAGGCGTCCCACGCGAATGGCGTCGCTTGGCGGCCCGAAGGGGGTCTCGACCCAGACCTCCTCCAGCGATTCGAGGCCGGGCATTTCGTAGAAGCCGGATCCCCCGATAACGGCGAGTTCGATCACTGATGACACGCCCGCGCCTCCGCTGCCCTCGATGCCATTCCGAGTTTAGCACGCCGCCGGTATACTACAGCGATGGCGATTCGAACTATCGCGAAGCCGCGCCGCTGGGATGGCCGGCGCCGGATGACCGAGGCGGAGTATCTCGCGCTGCCTGAGGTGAAGCCGTACCTCGAATTCATCGACGGTGAGGTAGTCCAAAAATCCATGCCAACAAGTCGGCACAGAAAAGCGGTCTATGAAATCGACGGTCGATTCTGGCGCTACAGCCAGGAGTACGGAGGCGAGGGCGGCCCGGAAGGCCGAGTCCGTCTCAGCTCCGGTTTTTACGTGCTTCCGGACACTGCGTATTGGGCCGCGGGCCGTCCGGCCGGCGATGACTCAATCCCGAGCGTAGCGATCGAGGTCCTCTCGCCGGACGATTCACGAATCGATGCACGCAAGAAGTGCCGCTGGTACATCGAGAGCGGCGTTGTCACTGCCTGGCTGATAGACCCCGTACGGCGGACCGCGGAACTCTTCGGAGATGGCCACGACGGCACGCTTCTCCGCCCGCCGGAGGGCGTCCTCACTTCGAGCGCGATGCCCGGCTTCGCGCTCGCGCTGGCCGATCTGTTCGCCGCGCTCGACGAACCCGCCTAAATCGGACGTGCACTCGATGTTTGCCCCACGAACGATCCGAGCGACTCCTGATAGGGCGCGCGGGCGACGCCGCGCTCAGTGATGATGCCAGCGATCAACGCGGCTGGCGTGACATCGAAGGCCGGGTTGTAGGCGCCCATCCCTTCGGGCGTCCAGCGTTGGCGGGCGAATCCGCCGACTTCGCTCGCCGCGCGAAACTCGATCGGGATGTGCGCTCCGTCCGCGCAGGCATGGTCGATCGTCGTTATCGGCGCGGCGATATAGAACGGCAGACCGTGATGCGCCGCCATCAAGGCCAGGCCGTATGTGCCGATCTTGTTCGCGCTGTCGCCGTTCGCCGCGATTCGGTCGGCGCCGGTGATCACCGCCTGAACCTGCCCGCTCGCGAGCAACGAGGCGGCGGCCGTATCCGGGAGCAGCGTCGCGGGTATTCCTAACCGTTTGAGTTCCCACATCGTCAAGCGCGCGCCCTGCCAGAGCGGCCGCGTCTCGGTCGCAAAGCAGTGCGACAGTCGCCCCAACTCCCAGGCGGTGCGGAGGACCCCGAGCGCCGAGCCGATGCCACCGGTCGCGAGCGTGCCCGTGTTGCAGTGCGTCAAAGCGGCGCCGGGCGGGAGCACGGCCGCGCCGGCGGCGCCCATCGCGCGGTCTTCGGCGAGCCGGTTGGCTTCGTAGCGCCTGGCGTTCTCCCAGAGCGCCCGGGGCCGCTTTGACGCACTGCAACACGGGCACGCTCGCGACCGGTGGCATCG
>JANXYE010000237.1 GCA_025350285.1 Chloroflexota bacterium | reverse complement strand
TCGGCCTTGGCCGCGTCGCGCTGCTTCTTGAGGTCTTCCCAGCCCGCGGTCTTGAGTGCCAGGTCGAGCGCCCTGCCGTAGTCACCGGAGTCGTAAACGGCGCCCATCTGGGTCGCGTACGGGAACTGCGATGGCTGGATGAAGTTCTTTCGCCGCAGCTCGGCCGGGTCCATGCCGAGTTCGCGCGCGAGCATGTCCATCCCGCGTTCGAGGAAGTAGGTGGCCTCTGGGCGGCCGGCGCCGCGGTAGGCGTCAGTCGGCATCTTGTACGTGAACACCTCGGTCAACTCGGCCCGCACCGCCGGGATGTCGTAGGTGCCGTTGAGCATGAGCATCGTGAGCGTCGGGATGGCGGCCGTAAGGAGCATGTTGTAGGCCCCGATGTCGGCGATGAGGCGCATCTTCATTCCCAGCACCTGGCCGTCACGCTTCGCCGCGATGTCGATGTAGCAGAGGATGTCGCGCCCGTGGATGGTAGCCATGAAGGCTTCGGAGCGGTCCTCCGCCCATTTGATCGGCACGCCCAGCCTCTTGCTGATGGCCGCCGCGGCGTATTCCTCGCCGTAGATGTTGATCTTCGCACCGAAGCCGCCGCCGACTTCCGGCGCGATGGCGCGCACCTGATGCTCGCCAAGGCCGGTCATCGCCGCGATGAACGTCTTCAGGATGTGAGGGTTCTGCGTCGATGACCAGATGGTCATCTGTTCCTTGCCCGGCTCGAAGTGAGCGAGCACGCCGCGGGCCTCCATCGCCGTGGGCGCCAGCCGGTGGTTCATCATCCGCTGCGATACCACGACTTCGGCTTCCGCGAACGCCTTCTCGATGGCCGAGTTATCGACCGTCCCGGCCGCCGCGTCCACGCCGGTCCCGCCGGGCACATACGGCACCGCCAGGTTGTTCGGGAAGTCCGGGTGGATGACGACCGGGTCGCCGGTCATCGACCGTTCGACGTCGATAGCGGCCGGGAACGTCTCGAATTCGACCACGATGGCGTCCGCGGCGTCGCGCGCGAGGTAGCGGTCTGCCGCGACGACGATGGCGATCGGTTCGCCCATGTAGCGAACCGTGTCCGTCGCCACGGCGTAGTGCGGTGGCGAAGGGAACGGCGTGCCGATTGGCATCGGCCCGAGATATTCCGCCAGCTGTGCCCCGGTGACGACGTATTCCACGCCCTCCATCGCTTCGGCGACCGACGTGTCGATCGACAGGATCTTGCCGTGGGCGATGTCGCTGCGCTTGAACGCCAGGTGGAGCATGCCGTGGACCTTGAGGTCATCGACGTAGGTGGCCCGGCCCTGGATGAGGCGTGGATCTTCGCGGCGCTTGACGCGCGCCCCGACGAGCTTCGGGAGGACGGGAGATGCAGGCATGGCTGTTACCCCTTATTCGCCGCGTACTGGATGGATTTCACGATGTGCTGGTAGCCGGTGCAGCGGCAGAAGTTGCCGTCAATGCCCTTGCGGATCTCGGCTTCGGTCGGGTGCGGGTTGTCCGCGAGGAGTTGCACGCCCGACATAATCATGCCAGGCGTGCAGTAGCCGCATTGGAGGCCGTGCTCTTCCCAAAAGCCTTCCTGGAGGGGGTGCAGTTCGCCGTCTTTCGCGAGGCCTTCGATGGTCATGATCTCCGAACCGTCCGCCTGGACCGCGAAGAGCGTGCACGACTTCGCGCTACGGCCATCGAGCTGGATCGTGCAGGCGCCGCACTGGCTGGTATCGCAGCCGATGTGCGTGCCCGTGAGGGCGAGGTTCTCGCGCAGGAAGTGGACGAGCAGCAAACGAGGCTCCACGTTCGCCTTGCGCACCTTTCCGTTGACGGTGATCGAAATGGGGAGTGTTTCGGACATCTGGACCCTCCGGGTTGCCGTTGGCCATTGGCCATTGGCGCGAATTTCGGGTGAAACGTGATGCGGATCTCTGCGCTGTCGATCAGGTCATCGCCGCTGCCAATGGCTAACGGCTAATGGCCAACGGCTCAAGCGGTATTTGCTTCAATTTGCTTCTCCATCCCCTTCATAAATTGGCCGATCATGAGCTTTGCCGCGCCGCCGAGCAGCCGGCTGCCGAGGCTAGCGATGGCGCCCTGCGCTTTGACCTCACCGGTGTAGCGCACGAACGTCCCGCCCGGTTCGTCGCTGAGCGTCATCACCGCATTCCCCTGGACGCTGCCGGGCTTGCCGCTGCCCCCGACCACGAGCCGGTAGGATTCGCCCTCGTTGCGGTCTTGCACCTTCACGTTGCCGCTGTAGGTGCCCTTGATCGCCGCGATGCCGACTTTGATTGTGAGGTCGTACGATTCCGGCCCTGTCTCCTTGAAGGATTCGCAGCCGGGCATCGCGCCCTGGAGCACGACGGGGTCCAGCATCATCTTGTAGACGAGGTCGCGAGGCGCCTTGAAGTGGTGGTCGCCGGCGATTTCCATGAAGCGACTACTCCTGATCCTGGGCCGCGGGGAGCGCCGTTCAAGGGTCGGCTCGCCGAAGCCGCGCTATCGTAGCGATGCCACCCCGTCGGGGGCAATCCCATTCGTTAGGCTGGCGGTAGCATAGCGGCCTTACCACGAGACCCGACTACCGGCCGCGTTGCGGTCTGCCACATGGTGGGCACGCTCGGGTAGGTCGCGTGT
>JANXYE010000222.1 GCA_025350285.1 Chloroflexota bacterium | reverse complement strand
CCGCCACAAGGTCGGCCAGCAGGACGTTGAGGTGGCCGGCGGGTTCAAGTGGCGGGCGGCCCTGCTTTCCGCCATCGCGCGGGCCAATCTCTGCCGGATCGTGATCGGCGACCGCGGCGACCGCGGCACGGTCCACGTCTTCGGCAAGCGGGAGAACATCCGCGTTGTTCTCGACATGTGGGGCTGGGTGTCCGAGCAGCTCGAACGCCTCAGCTTCGCCAGCCTGCGCGACTACATGCAGCCCGCCCAGCAGGGCGGTTGGGATTTCAAGCCGGACGGCACGGCGGCGGCCCGCCCGTGGACGCCCAAGGGCGACGAAAGCGAACAGCTCTACCTCGCCGGGTTCTACCGGGCGGCGGTGAAACAGATCGACGCTCGCCTCCAGGCCGCCATGTCCCGCTTCACGGCGGAGTCGGAGATGACGCGGGCGCTGGTCACGAGCAACGGGACCGAGCTGAGCACAGCCGTCCAGCGGGCGTTCCCGAGGCTCGGGAGCTGGAGCGGGATGGGCGCCGCCGGGCGGGACGGTATGAGGGACGGGGCGCGGGCCGGGGAGGGAGTCAAGCTGACTCGCGACCCCGCCCTCAACGCGGCGGGCGGGGCGAGCCTCCGGCTGGGGGTGGCGCGATGACCGCCACCGCCACCGCCGACCGCCTCGCGGAGCGGACACTGGCTGAGTTGCCGGTGTCCGCCGTCCGCCCCAACCCCGACCAGCCGCGCAAGATGTTCAAGGGAATCGACGAACTGGCCGCATCGATCAGGTCGGAAGGGCTGCTCCAGCCGATCACCGTCCGCCCGGTTGGAGACGGCGGCTATATCATCATTGCCGGGGAGCGCCGCTTCCGGGCAATGCAGTCGCTCGGCTGGGCGACGGCCCCGGCCATCGTCGTTGAGCGGGACGACAGGGAGGGCTACCGCCTGGCGGTATTGGAGAACATGGCACGAAAGGACATGAGTCCGGTCGAGGAAGCGAAAGCCCTGCGCCAGTTGATGCTCACGATGACCGCCTGCGAAGCGGCCGCCGCCGTCGGCTACGGTGCGGACGACGGCGGCCAGGTGACCTGGAAGCTCAAGCTGCTCGATTGCGTCGAAGAGATGCAAGACCTCGTGGAGAAGGGCGCCCTCGGACAGTCGAAGGCAATCCAGGCCTCCCGGCTCTCGCGCAACGGCCAACTTCAGGTGCTCAGGATCGCCGGCCGCCAGCAGCTCACTGATCGCGAATGGGGCGGGATCTGCGATTCCGTCTACTCGCAAGAGAACCAGACCGACATGTTCCCCGAGACGAAGGCGTCGCCCGAGGTGATCGCGGAACGCCACGAGTTGGCCGAGATCCTGGCCGCGCTCGGCAGGGCGGCCGACCGCCTGAGCAAGCTTAAGGTAGAGGTCATCGTGCGCGGCAACCGGCCGGCCTGCGTCAGCGCCGCCGCCCAGTTGAAGGAGCTGACCCGCACCTTCGACCGGGTCAAGCGGCTCATGGAAACAGAGGCCGGCGTAGCCCTCACCCTCGACGATCGAAAGGACCAGCCATCATGACGTTCCCGCTATACGCTTTCGGCTACACCGGCCGCAAGATCGACACCCTCGTTCAAAACGTCGAGCGGGCGGACGCGATGCTGCTCGACATCCGTTACAGCCCGCGCTCGCGCGCTCCGATGTGGAACCGCCGCAACCTCGAAGAGGCTTTCGGTGAACGCTACCTCTGGGCCGGCGACATCCTCGGCAACCGCCTCTACCGCACGGATGCGATCGAGATCGTGGACATTGAACGCGGCCTCGAACTGGTCGCCATCCTGGCCGCTAAGGGGCCGGTCGCCCTGATGTGCGTCTGCGTCAGCCCGGTCGGCTGCCACCGCACCGTGATCAGCGATGCCCTGCGGGCACGCGGGTTCGTGGTCCTGGACTACCCGCCGGCCAGCTTTGGGCCGGGGGAGTTTGGAGCGGGAGCCCCGGAATCGAACCGGGATACCTCGACCGAGGAACGGCCGCGCTCTCCCAGTGAGCTACCCCCGCGTAACCAGCAGCGCCTTTTCTAGGGCCTCCCACGGGTCGTCGTTAAGCCGCGCAAGCGCCTTGGCGATGACCCGCGCCCGGTCCCTCGGCACCTCGCTCCGTCCGAAAAGCACGGCCAGCGGGAAGTCGCCCCGGTTCCGCTCAAGCTCTGGCCGAAGTTCGCCCAGGTGCCTTTCGAAGACCTCGACCATGTGCGCGAAGGCGACCGCCA
>JANXYE010000217.1 GCA_025350285.1 Chloroflexota bacterium | reverse complement strand
CTCAGCGTCTGGAGCGAGGGCTACACCTACACCCTGCCGGACATGGACTTCAGTGACTTCGAAGACCCGGTGATTATGTCGGACGCCGCGCTCTGGCTCTGCCGCCAGCCGCTGAGCTACACGGGCAAAGTGCTGACGATCTCCGATATGCGGGCGATGGGCGCCGTGCGGGCGGTCACGCGGATCGGGGACCGGGACAAGGCGTAGAGGGACGCTCAGGCGAGGGCAATCGTCCGCGAAGAAGGTTTCGCCACTCACATGCCCAGCTTCCCCAGCCCCTTTTCCGTCCAACTCTCGCGGTCCGCGTCGAAGTGGCTGGCGACCGCGTCGCGGTAGGGGATGGACACGCGCGCGGCGTATGCGCCGAACCCCTCCTCGCGCAGGGGCTTCCAGTCCTCTCGGTAGGGCGCCACGAGGTGGTCACGACTGATGTTCTTCGCCGAAACGAGGAAGGCGAGGCCGACGCCGCTCGAGACTTCGAGCAAGGAGCTGCCTTCGAGGCTGGCCGTGCGCTTCAATCCTTCGAAAAGCGACGCGAGTTCCGGCAGCGACGGGAGCGAGGTGGCCTGGGTCCGCAGCTCACCGAGCGATGACCGGAGTTCCCGCAGTTCGATTGGTGGCGTGTCGATGAGCGTGGCGGTGGTGGCGGATGTCCCTTCGAGGACGCCCAGAAGCTGATCCACGGAACCAAAATGGGCGCCCTCGGCCAGGATACCGGCGCCGGCAAGTTCGTCTTCGAGCGCTCGCAGGTAGACGCGCGAGCCGCTGAGGATGTCCGAGGCCCCGGCGAGGAGCCAGAGCGGCGAAAAGCCGAACGCCGCAATCGAGCCGAACTCGACGGCGTTCCCAGCCGCTTTCTTTATCGTCAGGCGTGCAGCGCTCGTCGCCCCGGCCGCGCCGGGCTTGCCCGAATCGACACGCCCGACGAGTTCGATGGCGATGCGAAGCGCGTTCCCGGCGGTCACTTCGTAGAACTTGGACCGGCGAACGAGCCGCGGGAGCACGAGCTGGGCGGACTCTTTCAGGCCGCCGGAGAGCGTCGCGACGAGAGCGCGCACGAGTCGTTCCGGCAGGGAAAGAGCGAAGGAAGCTCTGCGTCTCATCGAACCCGATCCCCCATGTGCCGGGGCGCCGAGAAGAACTTGTAGGCGATGATCCCGGTCGTCGCCCAGGCGTACAGCGGGAGCCCCCGCGTCGGCTTCGTCCCCCAGCCGTTGCCCCACCGAAGTACGTGCCAGGCGAGCGCGGCGACCGAGAAGACGACACTCGCGACCGCCGTCGCCTTGCCTGCGTGCTTCGACCAAACGTAGCTGGCAACGACGAGCCCAACGTCGATCGGGATGTAGGCGGGGAAACAGACGAGCGTCGTGCCGGCGCTCGTCCCGACGCCCTTGCCCCCCTTGAAGTTCGCGAACGCCGGGAAGCAGTGCCCCGCGACTGCCGTCGTGGCCGCGAAATAGGCTCCCGCGTCGCCGGCGATGGCGCGGCCCACCGCGGAGGCCAGTCCTCCCTTGGCGATATCCCCGGCGACCACCGCCATGCCCCAACCCTTGCCAAGGTTCGCAAACGCGTTCGCGCCGCCCGGGTTTCCGCTGCCCACCGAGCGCAGGTCGATGCGCTCGGCGGCTCGGCGGTTCGCCAGTTTCGCCGCGATATCGGCCGAAAGGACGCAGCCCAGCAGGTAGCCAACGACCCCGGCGACCCACAGCCGGTAGAGGCGGAATGGAACGATCAGCCAACCCATCGCCCAATAGTAGCCGAGACACCGTTCCCCGCGGTCGCATAAGACGGTCGAACGGGTCCGCAAAGCCAGCCGTCCAGGGCACAGACGGGTGGGGCGGAGGCTGCTAGACTCGCGCGGCACATTCGAACTTGAATCCCAAGGAAGGTACCCGTGGCTGACAACGTCCTCGTCATGTCGGAAGAGACCAAAGAGCGGACCGCCTACGTGAAGAACTTCATGCAGGAACACATCTACCCGAACGAGCGCCTGCTTTCGAAGCGGACGCCCGAGCGAGATGACCTCATGAACGACCTGCGAGCGAAGAACAAGGCCGC
>JANXYE010000176.1 GCA_025350285.1 Chloroflexota bacterium | reverse complement strand
CTCCTCCTGCGCGCCCAGGACTTTGGAGCGTCTTCGATGATGCATCGCAGCTACGAGCTCTTCGCACGCCACGTCATGCCCCGCTTCCAGGGTTCGCTCGACCGCATCATCCGTTCGCATAAGCACGCCGTCGCCCACCGGGAGGCATACAACCTCGGGGAAGCGCGCGCCATCGCCGCGGCAATCGGCGACGCGGGCGGTCCGGTGCCGGATGTCGTGCTCGGCGCCAGGCTAGATGGGCGGCCGGCTCCGCCACGCTAGGAATCTGCCGGTTAAATTCATAACTACGCAGTTATGTTCTCAACGCGGGAGTCTTGAGTGTCCAGCCTCCTCGCGAATCGAGGCCTTCTCGGGACTTAGGTGAGGTCGATCACGAACTGTCATCTGACGTCGGCTGTCCCGGCCGCAAGTGCCTTCGGTCCGACCAGGATAACCGAGCCGGGCACGCGGATGGCAGGGTCCAGGCGGACCACGGGCATCGGGTGGGGTCTGGTTGCTTCGCGTACCTGCCATTGTCGGCGTAGATGGCGAGCAGTTGCGTCCTGCACCGCGTCGGCCGCTTTCAGGCACGCACGCTCTCGGCGAATGAAGCGGTCACTACACTGAGATCTGGAAGACCAGGCAGGGAACCGATACCCAGGAGGCGGCGTCTGGATGATTGTGCTACACCCACTGTCGTCGCGGCGAATTCGGCGGGCCAGCGTGGTGGCGTGCATCCTCGCCGTCGCATTCACGCTCTACGTGCTGCTCGCCCCACTGGGGCCGCTGAATGACCAGCTCAGGGCCGCGGGCACGGTAGTTCTCGACGCGAACGGGACTGTCCTGCGGCGTGACACGGAAGCCGGCGTCCGGATCCCGGTGACGCTCAACCAGGTAGCCCCAATCGTCCTGCAAGCAACCGTCTCGGCGGAGGACCAGCGCTTCGAGCACCACCCGGGCATCGATCCCCTTGCGATCGGCCGGGCCGTCGCGCATATCGGGTCGTCGCAATCCGGTGCGTCGACGATCACGCAGCAGCTGGCGCGCCGGCTCTACCTTGACGGCGGCGGCGGGCCGCTACCGATACGCAAGCTGCGCGAGGCGGTGTTGGCCCTCCGCATCGAGGCGCATAACGACAAGGATGCCATCCTCGCGGCCTACCTGAACGACATCTACTACGGCCGGGGCGCCTATGGCATCGAAGCCGCCGCCCGGATCTACTTCGGCACGAGCGCCAAGAACCTCGATCTCGCCCGGGCGGCGCTGCTCGCGGGCCTACCGCAGGACCCCACCGGGTACGACGTCGATGCGAACCCGGCTGCGGCGCGTGAACGCCAGGCCTACGTACTCGCGCGGCTGCGCGACGACGACAAGATTTCGCGCCAGGCGGAGTCGGCCGCGCTGGCAGAAAACCTCCAGCTTCTCGGAGTTGATGCCGCGCCGATTGCGCCGCATTTCGTCGAGTACGCGCTCGCCGAGGTCGCACGTGTTCGGCCCGACCTCGTCGGCAAGGCAGGCCTCGTGATCGAAACCACGCTCGACGCCGGGCTGCAGGCTGAAGCCGAGCGCTCCGTGGCGGTGCGTCTCGGACAGGTGAAGCAGCACGACGCGACGAACGCGGCCGTGGTGGTGCTCGACCCGCGTGATGGCGCGGTTCGGACGATGGTGGGGAGCGCCGGCTTCGACAACGCGGCTATCGGCGGGCAGGTGAACATGGCCCTCGCACTCCGTCAGCCCGGTTCGGCGCTCAAGCCCTTCCTCTACGCCGCCGCCATGGAACGCGGCTACACCGCCGCGACCCCCTTGCTCGACGTGCCCACGTCGTTCGAGACGCCGAATGGGCTCTACACGCCTGGCAACTACGACCGCCGCTTCCACGGCGTTGTCACGCTGAGGACGGCCCTGGCCTCTTCGTACAACGTGCCGGCCGTGCGGACGCTCGATCTTATCGGCATCGATGCCTTCCTCAACATTGCGCACCGCGTCGGACTGCGAACGCTGACAGACAGCGAGCGGTACGGGCTCGCGCTCACGCTCGGTGGGGGCGAAGTGCGGCTGATCGACCTGGCGAGCGCGTACGCGGTGCTGGCGGATGACGGCCTGCGCAGCGAGCCGTACGCGATCCAGCGGATTCGCGATAGCGCGGGCCGGGTGCTCTACGAACACTCCGCACCACCTCCAAGACGGGCGATCTCGGCGGCGGACGCCTGGGTGCTAACGGATATCCTGCGTGACCCCGACGCCCGCATTCCGGGCTTCGGGACGATCAGCCCGCTGACAGCGTCGATACCGGCCGCGGTCAAGACCGGGACCACGACCGGCTTCCGCGACAACTGGACAGCGGGCTACACGCCCGAACGCGTAGTCGCGGTGTGGGTGGGTAACACCGACGGACGGGCAATGCGGGACATCTCGGGGGTGGACGGCGCGGGACCGATCTGGCGGGACGTCATCGAAGCAGCGGCGGTGGGAACCTCGACCGTCTGGCCGGCGCCGCCAGCGAACGTGGTGCAGACGACCGTTTGCTCACCCACCGGGTTGCTACCCGGCCCCGACTGCCCTTCGCCGATGTCCGAATGGTTCGTGCGCGGGACCGAGCCACAGGCGACCGAGCAGTACTACATACGCGACGCCGACGGCCAGCTCCGCATCGCCCCGCCTCCTGAAGCTCGAGCGTGGGCCAGCGATGCGGGCTTTGCTCTTGAGTCGCCGGCCAGCCCGGTGGCGGGAGGCTCCTCGGCGGTGCGGGTGGTGCAACCG
>JANXYE010000172.1 GCA_025350285.1 Chloroflexota bacterium | reverse complement strand
TGTTGTTGGCTTGCGGCGTGACCGCCGGCGATGAAAAGATCGACGGCAAAAAGCTGATTGGCAAGTGGGAAGAGAAAACACCCACGAAGGCGAAGTTGATGATCGAATTCACCAAGGAAGGCAAGATCACCATCACGGGCGACAAAGACTTCAAGGTGGAAGGCACCTACAAGGTGGACGGGAACAAGATCCTGATGACGTTCAAATCCGGCGACGACGAGAAGAAGATGAGCCGCCCGCCGTTCATCGACTGCCGCCAGTACATCGAGGCGAAGCGCGTGATCGCGAAGCAGCCCTTGAGGTGGACGCGGATGACCTCGTCCCACTCGTCTTCCTGCATGTTGAAAATCATCCGCTCGCGCAGGATCCCGTGCGCCGCGACGACGATGTCGAGCTTCCCGTAGTCGTCGAGGGCCCGCTTCACGAGGCTCTCGGCGAACTCCATGTTGGCGATATCG
The DNA here is from genome assembly GCA_025350285.1 of Chloroflexota bacterium. Taxonomy (GTDB): domain Bacteria; phylum Chloroflexota; class Dehalococcoidia; order Tepidiformales; family Tepidiformaceae; genus JANXYE01. The sequence continues at coordinate 4,785 of JANXYE010000172.1, read as the reverse complement.
CCGACCACGCCAACGCCCTCGCCGCCCCCGGCCTTGATGGCCTCGACGACGCCGTTGACGCGGCTGGGGTCGGCGCCCATGCGTCCCTCAACGTCGGCGCCGGTATCGGCGACGATGACCCTGGCGCCCTGTTCGGCGAAGGTGCGGCTAATCCACGACCCCATCCCCCCGGCCCCGCCGGTAACGATGGCGACTTTCCCCTGGAGATGCTGTCCCATGGCCCGGAATCTACGGAGGGTGGGGGAGGGGGTCAAGCGGGAGACTATCGAGTCAGTGAGTGGGTAGTAGCAGAGACCGAAGTGGAGCACCGCGTGCCAAGTTCTGCGAGACGACAGATTCGATAGGTGCGGCGGCTCTGATGTTGCGCCCCCAACCAGGCGGACATGGCCGTGTCTTGGCGCCGCTGCGCCGGATTGAGACCGTGGCCGACGCGCAAATGGGCGTTACGGACGCTTCGCGGACTCGGCTATCCGCGCGCGGAGCACGTCTGGTGCAACGTTAAACGACTCGCCAAGGCCAGGATCCGTCCCGCTCCCAATATTGTGATCCTTTGCATAGCCCCGGGTACTAACGAACGACAATGTGCCGTCACCGATCGTGGCAACGCCCGGCTCGGCGGCCTGTCCCCACGACGTTCCAACCACTGGCTCCGTGCCACTCAGGAGGAAAAGCACATAGGTCTTGCCATCCACGAGAGCGACCGCTTCCCACGGCACTGATTGGACTTGCAGCCGTCCCGCAGCATCCGGCGCGAACGTCCCGCTCGAAGTCGTGTAACGAACATCGACGCTCTGGCCACCAGCGTTGCCCTTCCAGGTCTCCCGAACGCTGAACGTGCGAACGAGATCGACACGCGGCAAAGGCGCGGTGCCAGCTGGTCCGACGGGTATATCAAAGTGCTCCTCGCGCTCACCCACGAGCGTCCCAACGACGATGAGCTGCGAGCGTCCGATAAGGTCATCGAGTGTGTCCGCTTCAATGCGTGAAGCACTTACGTGCACGACCGGCCGACCCGCTGTACTAGCCGTGCCGAGCGCATTTCTTTCCACCTGCACCGCCCCATCTGTTTCCCCATGGACGGCGAATGCTATCCAACCTGCGGCGATGCTGGCCGCTCCCACAGCACCGAATGTTATGACGGCAATACGTTTTGACATGACCGGTTCCTTAATACCCACAAGTGGGTGGGTAGCTCGTTGAAGTGTAGACGTGATTTACGCCACAAATGTCATCGGAGCTCGGAGATGTATACCCGCCCCATCCCATGACGGAAGCATAGAAGCTGTGTCCGAGGCCAATAAAGTGGCCGAGTTCGTGCGACGCTATTCCTTTGCGAACTGTCGCGCTGTATCCATCGGTGTAAGTCTAATTCAGTTCTGCCGAGGCAGAAGACATGCGAAACGATCCATCACATACCCAAGCCGTGGTACCGCTGTTGCCAGTGTAACGCTGGAACTTGGCGGATTGGTTCCAAGTGCCGTTGGGCCAGCCGGAAAGATCATAGAACAGGACGGGAGTGGCTGTCGCATTCCAGTCGTATCGAGCTGAGCTAAATGCCGTCGCATCGACGCCCGTTGGTGGAGTGATGAGGTGTGGCGAATACCACGGTTGAAGCAAGCCGCTGCCAGGGTAGACCCGTGGACAGGGCACGTTGCCATCATTGTTGTACGCGTCAACCGATAGAGGTCCCAGTACCCAGCCAACGGAAAATGACGCGAGGATGGCTCCGAACGCGAAAAGGCTCCAAAAGTTCTTGGCTCGTCTGCTCTCAATCATCGTTCATCTCCGAAGCGTAGGCTACCGCTGCGATGGCGCATGATGTTGATCGCAGCGATCAAAAAGTTGGTGATTTGCGACCATTGCCTTGACGGCCGAAGTGCAGCAGTCACCGTGCAACCTGCACCATTCGGCTAGGTGGGCTTTGGTCTGCTCGACCTCGGTTGGATCGAAGACAAGATGCAGCAGCAGCGACAGGTGCCTTCGGACCGTCGCCGGGCTGAGCCCAAGGCCCGACGCTGTGTCCTCGACGCTGCACCCCAATTCATTCCCGCCGAGCACCTGTAGGCGCCGGATGGTCAGACCGGGAACGTGACGGTCGCTCAGGACATGTACAAGAACATTTGGTTCGAGCATGACGGGGCCCCCACTCTCTACTCAGCCCCCGTAACTGAGCGAGTGCCGAGCACATTAGCCCACAGGAACACTTTCGTCGAGCGACGACGATCGGGCCCGCCATCGCGCGTTCCGCCTAACCCCGCCCCCGGTTCAGCCAGGCCCGCGCGATGTGCAACTGCTCGTACGTCACCTCGTCCGGTAACGCCGGGGCGGCCTCCCCCACCTACGCCTTCTGTGACCCACCTCACTCTCGGCCCCCCAAACTGCAACGCAGACAACACCTCCGCCCTTATGTGAACCGCTTCACAGACACCTCCACCGGCCAGGACTACGTTGTGAACAGACCAAACCAACGGAGGCAACCATGTTCCGCCACTTCGTCCACGCCTTCCTTCACGCCCGCATCGGCTACGGCCTCGACGCCGGCATGCCATACGCCGACATCACCCCCATCCGCCTCGCGCCCGTCATCCACCGCCATTCGCCTCGCGCATGACGAGCGCCCGGACAGACCCCAGGAAGAGGGCGCCCACACAGGCGCCCTCTCTGCTTGTGCCGTTCGTGGCCCGTTGGTGGTCGCCAATCCTGAAGCCCGTTCGCGGTATGCTGGCGCGATGCCTGACCTTGCCGCCGCCTACGACAACATCCCTTATCCGACGTACCCGACCCTTTCGGCCCACCCGGACCGGCTGGCGACGGTGGCGCGGCTCATGGGCCTGGCGGCGAAGCCAGCCAATCGCTGCCACCTTCTCGAACTCGGCTGCGGCGATGGGATGAACCTCATCCCCCTGGCGGTCGCGCTTCCAGAAAGCCAGTTCGCCGGCATCGACATCTCCCCGGCCGCCATCGCGCGCGGCGCGGAGGCGATCCGCGAACTCGGCCTGACGAACGTGCGGCTGGCCGTCGGAGACATCGCGAAGCTTGATCGCGGGCTGGGGACGTTCGATTACGTGGTCGCCCACGGGGTCTACTCGTGGGTGCCCGAGCATGTCCGCGAGCGTCTGCTGGCGGCCTGCAAGGCGCACCTCGAACCGAACGGCGTGGCCTACGTCAGCTACAACGCGATGCCCGGCGGCCACATCCGCATGATGCTGCGCGAAATGGCCCTCTTCCACGTCCGCAACGTCCAGGACCCCGTCGAGCGGGTCGCCGAGGCGCGGGCCTTCGCGGGGTTCGTCGCGCGCGCCGGCGGGCCGCAGCTGCCCGATGTCTACCGCGACCTGCTCGCGGCCCAGGCCGCGCAGATGGCCACGAGAGGCGACGCGGACATCTTCCACGACGACCTGGCGGAGCTGAACGAGCCCGTCTACATCAGCGAGTTCATGGCCTCCGCCGCGAAGCACGGGTTGCAATTCCTCGGCGAAGCGGACTTCTTCGAAATGAGCGCGGACGCCTTTTCGGAGGAGGCCGCGACCGCCCTCAATGGGCTCGAAGCCGAGGATATCGTCGTCAAAGAGCAGTACCTGGACATGCTCAAGTGCCGCCAGTTCCGCAAGACGCTGCTCTGCCACGAAGGCCTCACGCTCGACCGCCGGTTCAACGCGAACACCGTTGCCTCCATGTACGTCAGCTCCGACGCCCGGCCGGAACCGGCGGCGGAGGGCGCCGATGAGGGCGCGGAAAGCTTTCGTTCGCCGACGCGCGGCGCGCTCACGACCGCGAACCCGCTGGCGAAGGCGGCACTGACCCTCCTTTTCGACGCCTTCCCGGCGGCCGTCGCCTTCGGGACGCTCGCCAGCGAAGCCAACGCCCGTGGCGGCGAGGAACTCAGTGCATTCAAAGCCACCCAACGCGTCGCGGAAGTCATTTACGGGGCACACCGGGCCGGGACCGTGGAGCTGCACACACAGCCGCCGCACATCGTGACGGAGGTGGCGGAGCGGCCGATGGCGAGCCCGCTGGTGCGCTGGCAACTGCGCGACGGCCCGGGCCGCGTGACGAACCTGCGCCACGAAAGCATCCAGGTCGATGGCGATCAAGGGCGGGCGCTCATCCTCCTGCTCGACGGCTCCCGGGACCGCGCCCAGCTCGCGTCCGAACCCGAAATCGCGGCCCTCTTCCCGCCCGAGATGCCTGCCGAAGAGACCCTGGCGGCGATCGAGGCCAACCTGAGCCACCTCGGCCGAGCAGGATTGCTTCTCTAGTTCCGAGTTCCGAGTACCGAGTCGTCGAACTGGGCGGGGTTCGGGGCTCTCTGGCGCGCCACACCGGTGTCCATACGCCCGCACTCGGTACTGCTCTGAAAATCGCTTCGCCCGAACGGTGTTCAAGCGTGAGCAACGGCGCTGACAGTATAGCCGAGGCGCTTGAGCTGCTTGAGGTGGTTGGCGGCGACGCGTTCCGGCTTGGAGATGAGGTAGTTGGAGCCGAGATCGCGGAAAGGCGTGTTCTGCTTGAGGACAGCGTAGACGGCGACAAAATGGAGCGAGCGACGGCGACGGCGGTTTTCTGTGAGCCAAGGCGCGGGCGAAGGTGGCGGTAGCGCGAACCGATGTGGGTATCGGTGCGTGCGGCGGAGTGTGCGGCCTGGACCATGGCGACACGGAGAGAGCGGTTGCCGTGGGCCGTGCGCGAGGAGAGACGCTTGCCGGCGCTCTCGTTGAGGCCAGGGCTGAGACCAGCCCAGGAGCTGAAGTGGTCAGCAGTGGGGAAGCGGTCAACCTCAGGGCC
>JANXYE010000158.1 GCA_025350285.1 Chloroflexota bacterium | reverse complement strand
GGAACTCGATTCGAAGCACCACATGGAGATCAGCGACAAGGTTGCGGTGTGCAACTACCGCGCCAACCGGCTGGTGTGCAACGCCGCCGACCAGGCGATCCAGACGCACGGCGGCATCGGCTACACGCGGCACATGCCGTTTGAGCACATCTACCGCCACCACCGCCGCTACCGCATCACCGAGGGCTCGGAGGAGATCCAGATCCGCCGCGTGGCCCAGGTGCTCTTCGGCTACGGCGGGCGCGCGGCGCCTCAGGAGGAGCATCCCGGCCGCGGCGGATAGGTCTTCTCAATCGCCAACCCGGAGAGTATGATCGGTATGATTCTTCATACCGGAGGACGTCCGATGGTTGTCCGCACAACGATATCCTTGCCCGAAGATACGGCCGAGATGCTCCAGTTCGAGGCGAAGCTTCGTGGGAAGCCGGTGTCGCAGATTGTCCGCGATGCGCTCGATGCCCACCTCCACATCTGCCGCGACGCCAAGCGCGTTCTGCCGTTCGAGTCGCTCGGCGTCACAGGCGACCCGATGCTGTCTCAGAGGATGGACGAAATTCTCGCAAAGGAATGGTCTGATGACTACGATCGGTATCATTGACGCCGGACCTTTCGTCGCCTGGGCGTCAACGGGCGATCTTCTACATGCAGCCATGCGCGCAATCCTACAGGACGCGACCATGCGACTGGTCGTGCCCGCCCTTGTAATCACGGAGGCGACGTACCTCATCGCCTCAAGGCTCGGACCTCGCGCGGAAGCAGCGTTGCTGGACGCGATAGCCGGCTTCGAGATCGAGTGTCCAAGCGCGGCCGACTACCGCCGGATGACCCAATTGATGCGGCAATACGCCGACTTCCCACTCGGCGCCGCTGACGCCTCCGTCGTCGCCCTGGCGGAACGCCTCGACACTGACACCATCGTGACGACGGACCGACGCCACTTCAGCGCCATCCGGCCCAGCCACTGCGAGGCCTTCCGCCTGCTCCCGGAGTAGGTTCTCAGCAAGCGGGCGGAGGCGCTCCCGGCTTCGCGATCCGGTCTCTCAACGCGACGCCCCCGAAGAGACCCGCGGCCACGCAAAGTCCGAGCACGCCCCCGCTCGCCGTCATCGCCAGCGCAGGGACGGGGCAGGTGCCCGCAAGCGCCCAGCCCGTGCCGAAGACGGCTGCTCCCGCCACGTTGTGGCGCGCCACGGGCGCTCGCAGCACGTTCAGCGGCCCGCCGAACGGTGTCCGCCAGCGTTTCCGTTCGAGGAACAGCAGCAGTGGCGCCGCGACGGCCACGGCCGAGGCCATCAGCAGGAAGACATCGGGCTCGCGCAGCAGGAGCATGTCGTGGATGACCCCGTAGTCGCTCAGTCGCGCCGCCGCGACGAGGAAGCCGAACGCCGCGCCGGCAAGGAATGCGACGCGCTTCACAGCTCGCCTCCCGTGACGAAGTGAAGGATCGCCGTGATGGCGATCGCCGTCGCCATGAACGTGCCGGTTGCGGCCAGGCTCGCCGGTGAGAGCGAGGCGCTCCCGCGTAGCCCGTGTCCCGAGGTGCAGCCGCCCGACCAGCGCGCGCCGAAGCCCATGACCAGTCCAGCGGCGATCAGGAGCGGGATGAGCCCCACGAGCGGCAGCGCGTCGCCCAGCTCGCCGTAGTCAGTCGTGAACGAGATGCCCGGGCCGAGCAGCGCCGCCACCAGCGCCCCGCCGATGAACCCGAACAGCAGCCACACCCTCCACGCATCGAAGCTGAGGCCCCGGACCAGCCGGACGGTTTCCGAATAGGCCGTTGTCGCGCCCAACGGCTTGTTCGCCAGTGCGTAGAGGGCGACCACGCAGAGGCCCATGAGTGGCCCGGCGATATACCAGGCGAGTCGGTCGGGGAGGATATCCAAGAGTGTCTCCGGGGATGAGGAAGTGACGACGCTATCGTACTCGACCGGCTCGCTCGCGCGTGGCCGCTGGCCCACCCGGCGGCGTAGAATCCTGGCCACCCGTCCAGGAGACATCCCTTTGCCAACGACGATGACCGAGTTCGACCCCGCCGTTATGGGCACGCACGAGTTTCGCCTGAACCCCTACCCGGCCTGGAAGCAGCTGCGCGACGAGCACCCGGTCTACTTCAACCCGGCCGCCGGAATGTGGATGATCACCCGCTACGAAGATGTCCTCCGCGGTTTTCGCGACCACGACCGTCTCTCCAGCACGATCATGGAGAGTTCGCACAACGTCGTCTTCGGGCGAAGCCTGACGGCGATGGATGGGGACGAACACACGTGGAAGCGCAACATCATCGCCCCCGAGTTCGTCGGGAAGAAGCTCGAAGGGTTCGTCCACATCGTCGAGCAGAACGCCCAGGCGCTCATCGATGCCTTCCGAGGAGACGGGGAGGTTGACCTCGTCGATCAGTTCACCACGCGTCTCCCGGTGAACGTGATCGTGGACATGCTCGCCCTGCCGAAGGCCGACCACGAGTTCTTCCACGACTGCTATACGAAGTTCATGTTGGGCCTCGGGCCGGATGCATACCTGCGCGGCGTTGCTGTCGCGGCCAACGCCGATTTCCACCGCTACATCGACCCGTTCGTGCGCAAGCGTATGACGGACCCGGGCGAAGACCTGATCTCGAAGCTCTGCCAGGCGGAAGTGGATGGCCAGCGGCTCGCCGAGAGCGACATCAAGGCCTTCGTCAGCCTGCTCCTCACGGCCGGCGGCGAGACGACCGACAAGGCGATCGCGAGCCTCTGGTGGCTGCTGCTGAACAACCCGGGCGAGTTTGCCCAGGTGCAGGCCGACCCTGAGCTGTTCGACCCGGCGTTCACCGAGACGATGCGCTGCGAAGGCCCCGTGCCCGCCGAGCCCCGCATCGCGATGTGTGCCATCGAGTGGCACGGCCAGACCATCCCGGCCGGCTCGGCGGTCACCCTCTCGATGCACTCCGCCAACCACGACGAGCGCGTCTTCAAGGACCCCGAGACTTTCGACATCGACCGGCCGGACCTCTACTTCGGGCGAGACCTGCGTGGCGGGCATATGGAAGAGGGCCGCGCGAGCCACGTCGGCTTCGGACTCGGGAAGCACTTCTGTGTGGGCTACCAGCTGGCGCGCACCGAGGCCGTAGTCGGTTCGAAGCTGCTTCTCGAAGCGATGGGCAACCCCCGCATCAAGGAAGGCCAGAACCCCCGCATGGGCGAGGGCCTGGCCATGCGCTCGGTAAAGCGACTACCGTTGGTATTCGACCCGCGCCAGCCGAAGTGACATCCCGCGTCTCCCCTCGCCCGCCGGGTCGGGAGAGGGGCCGGGGGTGATGGCCAACGGCCGGAACCCCGTGGATTCGTCGAGCTTCCGAAGGGCTAATCGCTGCTGAATGGCAGATCGACGCCTTCGATGCGCCGGCCGGCACGTTCATGGATGCGGGCGATCTTCTCCGGTTCGGCCTCGTGGACCGTAGTCGTCTTCGCCCCGCGGACCATCGCCACCCGGCCCGTGCGCGAGAGTTCCCGGATGCCATAGGGCTCAAGCATCTTCACGAGCCCGTCGATCTTGTCCTCGTCGCCCACCACCTGGAGGATGAGCGAGTTGGTCGCGATGTCGATCACGTCGGCGCGGAAGACGGTCGCGATGTCGAGCAGTTCGTGCCGGTTCACGTTGTTCGCCCGCACCTTGATCAGCGCCAGTTCGCGCGCCAGCATGTCTTCGTGGGAAAGGTCCGTGACCTTGATCACGTCGATGAGCTTGTAGAGCTGCTTCTCCACCTGCTCGATCGGGGCGCTC
>JANXYE010000425.1 GCA_025350285.1 Chloroflexota bacterium | reverse complement strand
GGTCAGCGAGCGGGTGAGTGCGGGAGCCGGCGGCACGGTCACCTCCAGGCGCGGCACGACTCTGCCCGTTCCGGGGGACAGGGAAATGCTAAACCTCCATGATCATATGGAGCACATCCGTTCGCCGTCAAGTGGGCTGGGCGCGGGCCACCGCGGTTAGATCCGCCGATCAGCTGTGTTTTCGGCGGTGCAAGCCACAGCCGCCCAGCGTGGCTCGACGCGAACCTGTCCGGACCGCCAAAAGAGTAGACGTACCCCAGTTTGCGCGGGCGGCGAAGACCTCGAGCCGGTTCGATGGCCCAGAACAGCGGTTCGCAAGTAAAATCGGACGCGCAAACCGGCGGCGTTGGCCGCGAATTGAACGACTGGAGACTTGAACGAATGGTGATTTCCCTGACTGGACAGGTGGCTCTGGTTACGGGCGCGGGTCGCGGCATCGGGCGGGCGATCGCCCTCGACCTGGCCTCGCGAGGCGCGAAGGTCATTGTCAACGACCTCGGCATGGACGTGAGCAACAAGGGCGGGTCCGAACCCGTCGCCGATTCGGTGGTCGCTGAGATCAAGGCGCTGGGAAGCGACGCCGCTACCAACACGGGTAGCGTTTCTGATTACGAGGCCGCCTACCAGATGGTGAAGCAGGCGATGGACTTGTGGGGCCGGCTCGACATCGTCTGTTCGAACGCGGGCTTCCTGCGGGACCAGGCGATACATAACATGCAGCCGGACGACTGGCAGGCGATCATCGATACGCACCTCACGGGGGCCTACAACATCCTCCACCACGCCTGGCCGATGTTTCGTCAGCAGAGCTACGGACGCGTCGTGCTCACCTCGTCGAACTCAGGCTTCGTCGGCAACTTCGGCCAGTCGAACTATGGCGCAGCGAAGGCCGGGCTCATCGGCTTCATGAACGTGCTCAAGCTCGAAGGCCAGAAGTACAACGTCATGGTCAACTGCCTCGGACCGGGGGCCGCGACACGCATGACGGTCCCGCTCATGAGTGGCGCGCCCGGTGGCGAAGAGCGGCTCGCGAAGATGAGCCCGGAGTCCGTGGCGCCGGTGGTCACCTACCTCTGCAGCCCGGACTGTAAGGACAGCGGGATGATCATCGAAGCGTCCGGCGGCGAATTCGGCCGCGCCGCTATCGTCCGCAACAAGCGAGTCGCTATCGACGCGCCAGATGCCGACAAGATCGCCCAGCAGTGGGCCGCGATCACGAGCCTCGAAGGCGCCGAGCCCTGGTGGAGCGTCCGCCAGAGTTGGAAGGACCACCTCGCGGAGATGGCCAAGTAGGCGCTTCCGAACCGCCGGACCGTCTGATATGGTTACCCATATGAAGACCACAATCGACATCGCGGACGCGCTTTACGAGCAGGCACGCTGCGTCGCGCGCGAGCGCGGCGTGACCATACGTACGCTCGTCGAAGAAGGCCTGCGCAAAGAGCTTGAGTCGCCGCCGGGTCCCGCGCCGCGAAAGATGCGCGATTTCAGCGTCGGTGGTGAGGGACTCTCCCCAGAGTTCCAGAATGCGACCTGGGAGCAGATGCGGGCCGAGATCTACGGAGAGAAGAGGGGAGGATGATCGCGGTCGAGTCCAACATCCTCGTCTACAGCCATCGTCGAGACAGCCCTTGGCATGCGGCGGCGGCGCGGGTCGTCCATCAGTTATGGGCGGGAACCGAACCCTGGGCCATACCCTGGCCGTCCATCCACGAATTCCTGTCGGTCTCGACGAATCCCCGAATCTACAGGCCGTCCACAACACTCGCCGTAGCCGTCAGCCAGGTTCGCGAATGGATGGAGTCGCCTTCCCTCCGCCTTCTCGGAGAATCGACGGGATATTTCGACCGCCTGGAAGCGGTTCTGAAGGAGGGCGCCGTCACCGGCGGAATGGTCCACGACGCCCGGATCGCGGCCCTCTGTCTCCACCACGGCGTCTCTGAACTCTTGACCGCCGACCGCGACTTCTCGCGCTTCCCCTCCCTGAAGTCCCGCAACCCACTGGTCGGCTGATCGCCCCAGGTCGCTCCCATCGACACCTTCGATGGCGGCCACTTGGCATAACCGCTCCGTTCCGTGCGAACCTTGTTGACCCCCCGGTAAGCACACTCCTAGACTGAAATGCAACCCCCATCTTCTGCCCGGGATTGCGCTGCATTGAGTACTCTGGCTTCTCCGACCTCCGCCGCCTCCGATAAACTGGAGCGCGGCCCTGCGCCGTTTCGCCCGACCGACATCCCCGTCCCTCAATTCAAGCAACTGCGGCGCGCCTACGGCTTCGATGAGGTCGCGATCGTGCCCGGCGAAGTCACCATCAACCCCGAGCTCGTCGAACTCGGACTCGATGTCGGGCCGCACCACTTCACGGTGCCGTTCCTCGCCTCCGCGATGGACGCTGTCGTCAGCCCGGCGTTCGCGATCGACATGCACAACGCCGGCGGGCTCGCGGTGCTCAACCTCGAAGGTGTCTGGACGCGCTACGACGACCCGGGGTCGATCCTCCAGGAGGTCGCGAGCGTCAACCGCGAAGAGGCGACGGCGATCCTCCAACGCGCCTACCAGCTTCCGCTGCGCGAGGATCTCATCGCCCGGCGCATCCACGAAATCAAAGCGGGCGGGGCCGTCGCCGCCGTCTCCGTGACGCCGATGCTCACGAAGAAGTACGCCACACTCATCCAGCAGTCCGGCGCCGACCTGATCGTCGTCCAGAGCACGGTTACAACGGCGCGGCACGAATCGACCAGCGCCGAGGGCCTCCGCTTCGACAAGCTGTTCAAGAACATCCACATCCCGGTCATCGTCGGCAACACCGTTGGGTTCAATGCGACCCTGGAGATCATGCGGACCGGGGTGGCCGCTGTCCTCGTCGGCGTCGGGCCGGGTGCGGCCTGCACAAGCCGCGAAGTGCTCGGAATCGGCGTGCCCCAGGTAACAGCGACCATCGACTGCGCCGCTGCCCGCGACTACTACTTTCAGGAGAGCGGACGCTACGTGCCGATCATCACGGATGGCGGCATCCGCACGGGTGGCGACGTGTGCAAGTGCTTCGCTTCCGGTGCGGACGCCATCATGATGGGTTCACCGTTCGCGGCCACGATCGAGGCGCCGGGACGCGGCTACCATTGGGGCATGGCGACGCCCCACGCGAACCTGCCGCGTGGCACACGGGTCAGCGTCGGTGTCAATACCACGCTCCAAAAGACGCTCTTCGGGCCCACGAGCCGAACGGATGGCACCGAGAACCTCGTCGGAGCTCTGCGGACGGCGATGGGTATGTGCGGCGCCCGCACCATCCGAGACTTCCAACAGGCCGAGATGATCATCGCCCCGGCGATAAAGACGGAAGGGAAGATCTACCAGTTTGCGGAATCGCGCACGTAGTCTTCTGTCCGCGGTGACTCTCCTGACAGCGGCCCTCCTTCCGGGGGCCGCTGTTTCCGCGTCTGCTGAGGCTGGATGTCCCTCACCCCCAACCGACGCCGAGTTCACGCTGATGGTCCGCGAAGCGAAGCTGATCGTGGTGGGACGCGTGTTTTCCAGGGAGGACGTGGCGAACGTCGCCGACCTCAGCCGCGTGGGCTTCAAACCGGAGTCGTTCCTGAAGGGGTCACCAAGCGCAGCCAACCTCGCGTTCGAGGCTGGCATGCCCCAGGTCTGCGAGGCGGTCCGGGCACGTTCCGGCGATCGCTATCTTCTCCTCGTCTCCAGCGCCACCACGCCGGTCGCGTGGCCAGCCCCGGGCCGGGTCTACCGGTTGGCCGATGGCCAGGCTCAGAGTTCAAACAGAGGCGACCCGCACCAGTTGGCTGAAGCGGACCTCGTCGGACGCATCCGTGCTCAGACGAACCAGTTCTCGCAGCCCGCGGCGGCGAGCGGCGACGGAGCCGGCATTGATTGGTCCTCGACGGTCCTCCCGGTTGGCGGGGCGCTCGCGGGGCTGCTCATCGTGGGGCTCGTCCTGATGCGCGTCTGGCACCGCATCGACCCGAGTTAATCGACCAGCGCCGAGAGGAAGGCAGCAACGGCTTCATTGTCCGGTGGGAGCACCTCGTCCGAGGCGTCCAGTGCGTAGCGATCACTGTGGGCGAGGGCGATGCCTCGTCCGGCCCAGGCAAGCATCGGCGCGTCGTTCACGCTATCGCCGATGGCGATGACATCGTGCCGATCGATGCCGAAATCCGCGCAGAGCAGCGAGAGCGCATGGCCCTTGTTCGCGTCGGGCGCGACGGCCACGGTCACCTCCGGGAAATCGAGGACGTGAAGCGCTTCGCCGTAGCGAGCGACGAGGTCGCGATGGATCCCGTTCGCCTCGGCGTGCGAGCTTATGATGCCAACGCCGGTCGGGCGCACGCCCGAGTGTTCCGGGTCGGGGCGGTACTCGGGCTCTATGCCGGAGACGCGGCCGTAGTTCCGGGTCGCATCGGATTCGCGCGAGGCCAGGTAGCGCAGCGGGTTGAACCACTCGTAGGCGCGGTCGATTTCGCGGGCGTGAGCGACGATCTCGGTGGCGATGCCGAGGTCGATCGGGAACTCGTGAATCGTTGAACCGTCGATCTCATGGATTGAGCAGCCCTGCTGGCAAATCAGCGGCGTCGTCAGCCCCAGGCTCAGCGCGACGCGCACCGACCCGGGGAACATCCGCCCGGAGGCGAGGACCACGGTTATTCCCGACTCGACGAGCCGCTGGACGGCCTCGTGGACCCGCGGCGAGGGCAGGTCGGTGTTCTCACCGCGCCCCGAGACGATCGTGCCGTCGATGTCGAGCGCGACGAGCTTCACCGCCATCGCGCGCACACGATTCGGTCGATCCCGGCGAGGTCCTTCACGAGGTTCGTGCGCGCGCCGGCATCATCGCAAAGCTCTTGAACCGCCCCCGCCTGGCCAAACCCCACCTCCAGCGCGAGCAAACGCGGACGGACCCGGCGGGCGCAGTCAGTTACGAGTTGGCGGATGAGGGTGAACCCATCCACGCCGCCGTCGAGGGCCACGCGCGGCTCCCAGCGGCTGACCTCCGGCTCCAGCGCGTCGATCTCGCCTGAGGGGATGTAGGGGAGGTTCGCAAGCACAATGTCTGCCCGCGCAACGGCGTCCAGGAGGTTGCACCGGAGGAACCGGACAGGCGACGAGTGGCGTCGCGCGTTCAGGCGCGCGAACACCAGCGCATCGGCGCTGATCTCGGTCGCCACCACGTGAGAGGCGCCGCCCGGCGCCAGCGCGACCGCAACCGCGACGGCGCCACTACCGGTACCTACATCGACAACCACCCGGGAGTCCCGGCGTGAGGGCTCGGCGAGGGCGCTCTCCACCAGCAGTTCCGTTTCCGGCCGGGGCACCAGCACAGCGGGCCCGACCGCGAACGCAAGGCCGTAGAATTCGCGCTCTCCGGTCACGTAGGCGGCCGGTTCTCGTTCGCTTCGGCGCGCGATGGCCGCATCGATCTTCGCGGCGCGGGCCGGGTCGATACGAGCGCCAGCGAAATAGTCGGCCCGGGACAGCCCGCCGAGCGTGCGAACGAGGTATTCGGCCTCGAACCGGGCATCTTCCACGCCGGCCTTCGCGAGGCGGCTGGCCGCGGCGAGGCCCAGGTCGTGCGCGTTCAGGCGAGGTGCTCGATCCGTGCGGCTTCGTCGGCGGTGGCGACCGCATCGATCATGTCGTCGAGGTTGCCGTCCAGCCGGTCCGGGATGTTGTGCACCGTCAGGCCGATGCGGTGGTCCGTGATGCGGTCCTGCGGGAAGTTGTACGTGCGGATCTTCTCGCTGCGGTCGCCCGTACCGACCTGTGCGCGCCGGTCCTGGCTCTGGGCGGCCTGCTGCTTCTGCTGCTCCAGGTCGAACAGGCGCGATTTCAGGTGGGTCATGGCCTTGACCCGGTTCTTGAACTGAGAGCGTTCGTCCTGGCAAACGACGACGATGCCGGTGGGGATGTGCGTGAGCCGCACGGCCGTCGCGACTTTGTTGACGTTCTGGCCGCCCGCGCCGGAGGAGTGGAAGATATCGACCCGGATATCCTTCTCCTCGATGTCGATCTCAACATCATCGACTTCCGCGAGGACGGCCACCGTCGCCGTCGAGGTATGGATGCGGCCCTGGGTCTCGGTCTCCGGCACGCGCTGTACCCGGTGGACGCCACTTTCGAACTTCAGCCGCGAGAAAGCTCCGTTGCCGCGAATCTCGACGACGACTTCCTTGAAGCCGCCCTTCTCAGATTCGGAAGCGCTCAGGATCTCCGATTGCCAGCGGTGACGTTCGCCGTAGCGAATGTACATACGGCAGATCTCGGCGGCGAAGAGCGCGGCTTCCTCCCCGCCCGCGCCGCCCCGGATTTCCATAATCACGTTCCGGCCGTCGCGCGGGTCCTTCGGGAGGAGCGCCCGCAGGACCCGCAGATCGACGTCCGTCATGCGGGCCGTGGCCCCGGCAAGTTCGGCTTCGGCGAGGACCTTCATCTCCTCGTCGTCCTCTGAGAGGAGCGCCCTGGCCGACTCCGCCTCCTCGCGCGCGGACTCGTACCGCGTTAACAACGTCACAAGCGGCTCAATTTCGGCGCGCTCCTTCGCGATCCCGTTGACGCGCTCGAAGTCGGTCGCGATGGCGGAATCGCTCATCTCGGCCGTGAGATCGTTGTACCTGTCGCGGATACGCGAGAGGCGTGAGTGAATTGCTTCTTCCATGATGCATGCGCCCGCGAAACAGGTGCGGCGGCGTCAATACCTTTCGTTCGGTGGCCTTCGGAGTATATCACCCGCCTGACGGTTTCCCGGCGGCGGACCTTCAGCAATCCGTCGCCGTGGCCACTGCCCGCACCAACCCATCGAGGGGCACCTCGACCTGCGCGCCGCCACCGCGGAGGTCCTTGAGTATCGCCGCTCCGCGGTCGAGTTCGTGCTCACCAAGAATGACTGCGAAGCGGGCGCCCGAGGCGTCGGCGCTGCGGAACTGCGACTTCAACGACCGGCCCGTTTCGCCCACGATGGTTGAGACGCCCGCGGAGCGCAGGTCGCCGGCCAACTTGAACGCGGCACGGTGGGAGTCCGGCGCCCTGTGGACGATGAAGGCGGTGGCGAGCGCGGCTTCCGGGAATGTCACCTCGTGCTTCTGCATCTCGAGAATGATCCGCTCGAACCCGCTACCGAAGCCGATACCCGGTGTTGCGGGTCCACCGAGAAGTTCCATGAGACCGTCGTAGCGGCCCCCCCCGCCGATGGTTCCCTGCGCCCGTTCGTCATCAGTCGGGACGATCTCGAACACGGTCCGGTTGTAGTAGTCGAGGCCGCGCACGAGCAGCGGGTCGTTCACGAACGGAATGCCGGCCACGCTCAGTGCGTCCATAACGACCCTGTGGTGGGCGGCGGCGGGTTCACTGAGCTGGTCGCTCAGCTTGGGCGCGGCTTCCTTGAAAGGCTGGTCGCGTCCGTCCTTGCTATCGAGGAGGCGCAGCGGGTTGCGTGAGAGTCGGCGCTTGCTGTCTTCGGACAACGAATCGACGTGCGGAGCGTAGTACTCCGTGAGACGTTCGATGTAGGCGCGGCGCGGCTCGGGATCGTCGATGCTGTTGATCCGGACCTGGAGATTGCGGATGCCGAGGCGCTCGTAGAGCCGCCAGAGTAGGCTGATCACTTCTGCGTCGATGAGCGCGTCACCCGAGCCGAGCACCTCGCAGTCGAATTGGGTGTGCTGGCGGTAGCGTCCCTTCTGCGGCCGGTCGTAGCGGAACATCGGGTGGGTCGTGTAGATCCGGACTGGCTGGGGCCAACTCGCCATGCCGTGTTCGAGATACGCGCGGGCGATGGCGGGCGTCGCCTCCGGAGTGAGCGCGAGGTCGTCGCCGCCGCGATCCTTGAAGGTGTACATCTCCTTCTCAACCACGTCGGTCGTGTCGCCACTGCCCTTTTCGAAGAGCCCCGCATGTTCGAAAACGGGAGTGTCGATGCGCCGGAAGCCGTGCAAACGCGTCACTTCGAGGATTGCGCCGTTGATTGCGGCCCAGTAGGGCTGATCCGCAGGAAGGATATCCTGTGTGCCCCGGGGCGCCTGGAAACGTCCGGCCATAGCGAGTTATCGTCTCGTTTCTGAGTTAATGTTAGGATAGGCAATGCCGGGAACCCGGCATAGAGGGTGTGAGTGCCGGTCCGTACGCAGGAGCCGCCAGCCTCGACGATCACGATTGAGAGCGTCCTTCAGCGCGCCGCGCGCTACCTGCCTGCCGAACGCCTCGAAATAGTACGCGAAGCGTACGAGTTCGCACGGGAATGCCACGAGGGCCAGTTGCGGAAGTCCGGGCACCCGTACATCACGCACCCGGTCGAGGTCACCTACGCCGTCGCGGGCCTCGAACTGGACCACCTCGCGCTGGCCGCCGCGCTGCTGCACGACGTCCAGGAGGACTGTGGTGTCCCGAACGAACGGCTGGCGAAGAAGTTCGGGCCGCAGGTTGCGCGCATCGTCGATGGGCTGACCAAGCTCGACAAGCTGCCCCTCGCGCTTGGCGGCGGGCAACAGCCGACACGCGATTCCATCCAGGCCGAGAACCTGCGGAAGATGTTCCTGGCGATGGCGGACGATCTCAGCGTCGTCCTGATCAAGCTGTGCGACCGCCTGCACAACATGCGTACGCTCTGGGCACAACCTGAAGACAAGCGGAAACGGATCGCGATCGAAACGCTGGAAATATTCGCGCCGCTCGCCAACCGCCTCGGCGTCTGGCAGATAAAATGGGAACTCGAAGACCTCGCTTTCCGCTACCTCGAACCGGAGCGCTACAAAGAGATCGCGACGATGCTCGCCTCCAAGCGGGAGAGCCGCCAGACCAACCTCGAAGAGGCCACCGAAGTCTTGCGTGAGCACCTCGCCCAGGCCGGCATCACGGCGGAGATCACGGGCCGGGCGAAGCACATCTACAGCATCGCCCAAAAGATGCAGCGCTACTCACACGAGGCCAAGGCCTTCGACCAGATCTATGACCTGCTGGCCGTGCGCATCATCGTCGATACGGTCGCGGCCTGTTATCACACGCTCGGCATGGTGCACCAGCTTTGGCGGCCAATACCCGGCCAGTTCGATGACTACATCGCGAACCCGAAAGACAGCATGTATCAGTCGTTACACACGACGGTTGTGGCGGTCGGCGGCCGGCCCCTGGAAATCCAGATCCGGACACCGGAGATGCACCGGGTAGCCGAGTACGGCGTCGCCGCCCACTGGCGCTACAAGGAAGGCGGCAAGGCCGCGCGCGACGAGGAGCGCATCGCCTGGCTGCGGCAACTGCTCGATTGGCAGCGCGAGATGTCGGTCGCCGAAGACTTCGTCGAGACGGTGAAAACCGACCTCTTCCGCGACCAGGTGTTCGTCTTCACGCCGAAGGGAGAAGTCGTCGATCTGCCGGCCGGGGCGACGCCGCTCGATTTCGCCTATCGCATTCACACCGACCTCGGCCATCAAACCGTCGGCGGCAAAGTGAACGGCCGAATGCTCCCTCTCAACCGGTCGCTCACGACCGGCGATGTGGTCGAAATCATGCGCTCCAGGACGCCCGGCAAGGGCCCTTCGCGGGACTGGCTGAACCCAAATCTGGGTTACGTCCGGACCTCCCACGCCAAAGAGAAAATCCGGCAGTGGTTCCGCAAGCAAGAGCGCGAGCAGAACATCGAGCGAGGCCGCGAGATGATCGAAAAGGAGATGCGCCGCCTCGGTCTCGACCTGAGCGAACGACAGGACCAGATCCTCCAGATCGTCAACTACGCCAGCTGGGAGGAACTGCTCGCCGCGCTTGGCTACGGCGGCGTGAGTACGCAGACCATCGCCCGCAAACTCGGGGCGCTTATCCAGGAAGAGGAGGGCCCCGAAGAGCCACCGCCGCCGCTCCCAGACAAGCTTGCGCCCGCGATCATTGGCTCGCCCGGCATGAAGGTCCTGGGTATCGGGAACCTCCTGACAACCATGGCCCGATGCTGCAACCCCGTCCCTGGTGACCAGATCGTGGGCTACGTCACGCGAGCACGCGGGGTTACGGTCCACCGGGCGGACTGCCTCAACATCCTCAACGAAGAGGAACGGGAGCGGGTCGTGGAGGTGGAATGGGGGCTCGGTGGCCGCATGTACCCGGTCGATGTGCGGATTGAAGCGTGGGACCGCGTGGGGCTGTTGCGCGACATCACGAACATCGTGACGGAAGACAAGGTCAATATGGTTGGCGTGCGGACCATCGAAAGCGGCGGCGAGGGCAGCGTGACCATCCTCACGACGCTGGAGACCACCGGCATCGAGCAGCTTTCGCGGCTCCTCTCGCGCATCGAAATCATCCGTGGCGTCCGGAGCGTGGAGCGCAGTATTGAACACCGTGGCGATCGACACCGGGCCAAGCAGAAGTCGACAACCTGAGCCGTGGTCTCCCCCTGCCCCGGCTTAGGCCGCGAGGCGGCGGCCGCCAGAGTGGCTCGGGTTAAAGCGTGTCCCCTGCTTCCGCACCGGATGCGCTGCCCGCGACGTGGCGCGCCGAGTCGCTGACGCCCGCCGCGTCGCCCCTACGCACGGCTCGCCGTGCGTGAGGTACTCGTGCGCCATGGCCGCGACCACGAGGCCGGCGGTGGCGACGAGGAAGAGGTCGAAGATGACAGTGGCAACCGGGTTGACCATGACAGCACATCCGTTCTGAGGTGGCGCCAGCGTATGCGAACGGGTGTGCGCATGTCAACACACATGTTCTGAATTGCCACCTCGTCCCCAGCCGCCGATAGTGAACGCGGAGGGATGGCATGCCGCAGCGAGGGGTCTTCGGACCTTCAGAGACAGCCCTGGCCTTCGGAGAGCGATACGGCGAGGTCCTCGCCAAGTGGGCCGCCCTGTTCGAATCCGCGAGCGCCCTCGTGCAGGCGAACGTCGAACTCGGGAAGATGGCGAACGACGCGGCCATGGAGTTCGACGAGTTTCTCGGCCGGACCGCCAACGGACCCTGGAGCTGGCTCAACCCGGACATGCTGCAGCGGTTCATGACCAGCTTTTCGCAGCCAGCGAAGCCCGCCGAGTAAGCGTGCCCCCTACTCGACGCGGTCCCGGTACTGGATCGCCTCGGCGACGTGGGCAGGTTCAACGCGCTCGCTGGCGGCGAGGTCGGCGATCGTCCGTCCGATTTTCAACAACCTGTGGAAGGCCCGCGCCGACAGATTGAGCTGCTGGACGGCGATGCGGAGGAGATTCGTCCCAGCCTCATCCATGCGGGACTGGACGAAGTCGCGCACGAGTGGTGGCGTCATCTCGGCGTTTACGTGGATACCGGTGAGCCCGGCGGAGACGAATCGCGCCTCCTGGATCGCCCGTGCGGCGGCTACCCGCTCGGCAACGGCGGCGGAGGGCTCCGCCTGAGGCGCGGCGGCGAGCTTTTCGAAATCCACGCGCGGCACGTCCACAAACAGGTCGATGCGGTCCAGGAGCGGGCCCGAGATGCGCCGCTGGTAGGCCGAGACCTGCTGGGGCGGGCACGTACATTCCCGTATCGGGTCCCCGAGCCAGCCGCAGCGGCACGGGTTCATCGACGCGACCAATGAGAAGTTCGTCGGGAAGGTGACCGACATCCGCGCCCGGCTGATGGTCACGACGCGGTCTTCCAGCGGCTGGCGCAGGACTTCGAGAACGCGCGGATCGAACTCGGGCAGTTCGTCCAGAAAGAGGACGCCCCGGTGCGCGAGCGTGATCTCGCCGGGCCGCGGGGGAGAGCCTCCGCCGACAAGCCCCGCGTTCGAAATCGTGTGGTGGGGCGACCGAAAGGGACGCGTGCGCATCAGCCCGGAGCCGGCCGAAAGCAGCCCGGCGACGCTGTAGACGCGCGTCACCTCGATCGCCTCGGCGTCGGTCATGGGAGGCAGAATGGATGGCAGGGCTTTCGCGAGCAGCGTCTTGCCACTGCCCGGTGAGCCGCGCATTAGGAGGTTGTGCCCGCCCGCCGCCGCAACCTCGATCGCGCGCTTTGCGTGCTCCTGCCCGACCACGTCGCGAAAGTCCGGGACCGAGCCGGCCACGGGCGTCTCGATGACAAGCGGCCCGGGCACGAAGAGCGGTATCGGAATCGCACCCAACAGGTGGGAAGCGAGCGCCGAGAGGCTCTCAACGGGGTAGACGGCGAGGCCCGCCACCAGCGCCGCCTCGGCCGCGTTCGCGACGGGCACGAACGCGCGGACCTTCCCCCGCCGGTGGGCCAGCATCGCCATGGGCAGGACGCCACGAACGGGGCGGACATCGCCGTTGAGTGCCAGTTCGCCGATGAACACCGCGTCGTCCGCGGCCGCCGAGATCTGTCCGTTAGCCAGGAGGATGCCCGTCGCTATCGGCAGGTCGTACGAAGGGCCTTCCTTGCGAAGGTCGGCCGGCGCGAGGCTGACCGTGACGCGACTATTTATTGGGTAGGTCAGCCCGCTGTTGCGGATGGCCGAGCGCACCCGCTCGCGAGACTCCTGGACGGCCATGTCGGGCAGCCCGACGACCGTTGTCTTCGGCTCAACACCACGCGAGATGTCGACTTCGACCTCGACCAGCTCGCCATCGAGCCCAACCACCGCACAGCTGAAGACCCGAGCAAGCATGGCCGGATTGTGGGAGTGGCGGTTCACCCCCGTCAACACGGGAGGGACGCGGAGCGCGATGCCGAGTCACGGTTCTTGCGGCTCCTGCTTGAAGAGCGCCTCGACGAGGGCAGTATCGAGGTAGGCCTTGATGCGTTGGACACGGCCGTCGCGCACGTCGAGCACCCAGCAGTAGCTGTTGTTGTAGGGCGCGCCGTTGAGCATGACGCCCTCGCCGCTCCACATAAGGACGACGCGCGGGCCATCGGAGATGATTTCGTATTCCGTAGGCCGGGCGCCGACCGCGAGCAGCGCGCCCATGGGCCGGAGGGCGCCCTCGAAGAAGGCGCGACGGCCGTCGTAGCTCCCGGATACGGGTGTCGTGCCGATGACAGAGTACTGGACATCCTCGGCGAGC
>JANXYE010000140.1 GCA_025350285.1 Chloroflexota bacterium | reverse complement strand
GCTTCACCGTCAGCGAATACTGGGATATCCGCGCGCGGCAGTAGGGCGTGGGGCAGAGGCGCACGACCTGGGCCCAAGGAGAACCGGCGCGTCGTAGCGGTAGCGCGTCGTGTGGTGCAGCGAGATAAGCGTCGAGACGGTAAGCGGTGTTGTCCCATAGTCACGAAACCCGCCATCTCTGGCGGGTTGTCGATGAGGAGCGAGGTGTGGCGACCCTGATCGGGCTCGAACCGACGATCTCCACCTTGACAGGGTGGCATGTTAACCACTACACCACAGGGCCACGATCCGCCTCCACCTGATCCTAGTCGGGGCGGGCCCGACGGGCAAGGCGAAGCGGCTAAACGTCGCGTTGCCCGGGCGGAACCAGCCGCCGCCGGCGGTCCGCCTCGCGTGCCAGGCCCTTGCGGTAGAGCCAGTCCGAAACCGGGAGCAGTTCCAGCAGCGCGACGGTCGCGACTGTCAGGAGCACGGCCGTCAGCCAGAGTTCGGCCGAAACCAGCAGCCCGAGAGCGGCGACCACCCAGATGGTCGCCGCGGTCGTTGCACCAAGCACCGAATGTCTGCTGTGGAAGACGAGGCCGGCCCCGAGAAAGCCGATGCCCTGGACCACCCCGGCGGCTATCCGGTCGTCGCCGGTGACGCGAAAGCTGATGAGCCCAAACGTCGCCGAGGCGGCGCTCACCAGCCCAAGCGTCCGCACGCCAGCTTCGTGTCCGCGGAACTCGCGCTGGGCGCCAACCAGCGAGCCGAGGGCGAGGGCGAGCACAATCCAGCCGAACACCTCGACCTGGGCCGTGTTGCTCATTTCGCTTCCCGGTAGTGCGCGAGGATCAGCGTTTCGAATTCGCGCGGCGAGGAACAGACCCGGCAGGTGAGGTACCAGACCCAGATCGCGTCCGGCTCCCGCCCGTAACGCTGCTTCGCTACCGCTTTCGTCTCCGCGACGGCGTGCTTCATTCGGCCCAGCGGGGCGGGCACGAGACGCGTGAAGGCAACGCCGCCCGGGCGCTCGATACCCGTCGCGCCCGGCGGGACATCTTCGATCTCGAGCATGACGGGCCGGCGCATCGTCCCTTCGCCAAGCAGGACCATGGGGTCGTCGGGGATGCTCGCGCCCGCCCTGGCGGCCTTCCTGATGAGCTGGTCCTTGGCCCCGGCGTAGCCCACGGGCACGCCCACGACGGCGTTCATGCCGGTCTTCACGAACGTGATGCCGGTCCAGTCGCTCTCCACCTCGTGCCATTCGTCGCGGTCGAGCCGCGGGCAGTCGCAGTCCGCCGGGACGGCGCCCGAAGCGACAGCCACGACATCCCTGAACGCATCGGCGCCAAACGTTGGCTTCGAACGCTCTTGGGCTGGGTCAACAGGGACGCGGCGGCGCTCACTCATGGCCCAAGAATAGCAGAGCCAGCCGCCAACTTATCGGAGCCGCACCCAGGCCGCGCCGAGCGGCTCGAGTTCGACCTCGTCAACGGGCCCGAGGCGGGGGCCGGTAGCGACGAGCACGTCTCCGGCAACGCTGAGCGTACGCGATTCGGGCACCGTGTTGACCGCGACCATGATGCGCTCGCCCTCAGACTCGCGGACAAACGAAAACACACCATCTACCGCCGCGTAGTCCCCCATCGAACCCGAGTGGAGCGCCGGGGTGCGCTTTCGCGTCCAGATCGCGCGGCGGTACAGAGCCAGCAGCGAGGCAGCATCGCCAGACTGGGCCGCAACGCTCAGACCGGCGGCGCCGAAGGGCAGCCACGGATGGCCCGTCGTGAAGCCGCGGCCGGTGGTTTCGTCCCACTGCATCGGCGTGCGCTCGGGGTCGCGCCCCTCCCAGAGGAACCGTGCCGGGTCCTGCATCTGCTCCTCCGGCACATCAACGTCTTCCATGCCGATCTCTTCGCCGTAGTACAGGAACGGCGTGGAACGCAGGCCCAGGAGCAGGAGTGCCGCCGCCCGCGCGCGCAGGTGGCCCATCCCGTCGCCGTGGTGGCGGCTGATGAACCGGATACGGTCGTGGTTCCCGAATGCGTAGCAGGGCTGGGCGTAGGCGGGGAGGGCCGCTTCGTAGCCCGCCACGATCTTGAGCATGAGGTCGGCGTCCCAGGGCGCGTACTCGCCGTCCTGCCCGATGAAGTGAAAATTGAAGGCCAGGTGGAGCCCGGGCTGGCTGGCGGTCCCGTAGTAACGGGCGAGCTGGTCTGGCCGCCCAAAGACCTCGCCAACGGCCATCCGCCCCGGGTATTCGTCCAGGACCTTGCGGATCTCCGCGACGGCGTCGTAAACCTCCGGGAGGTTCTGGCAATTGGTCCGTAGCACGCGGTTGGCGTCGCGGTCGCCGTGCTTCCAATCCGGGTTCGGAGGGTTATCCAGCAGGTCTGGGTGCTTCACGATCATTCCGAGGACATCCACGCGGAACCCATCGACGCCGCGGGACATCCAGAAACGCAGCGTGTCGTGCATCGCCGCCACGACGTCCGGGTTGCGCCAGTTCAGGTCCGGCTGCTCGATCAGGAACGAGTGCAGGTAGTTCTGGGCGGTCGCGTCGTCGAACTGCCAGGCCGGGCCGCCGAAAATCGAGCGCCAGTTGTTCGGCGCCGCACCGTCCTCACCGAAGTCACGCCAGAAGTACCAGTCCCGCTTCGCGCTCGTCCGTGAAGAGCGCGACTCGATAAACCACGGATGCTGGTCCGAGCTGTGGTTCGGCACCCAGTCGAGCAGCACACGGATGCCGCGCTTGTGGCATTCGGCAATCAGCCGGTCCATCGCCGCCATATCGCCGAAATCCGGGTGGACGCCGCAGTAGTCCGAAACGTCGTAACCGAAGTCTTTCATGGGCGAAGGGAAGGTTGGCGAAAACCAGATGGCATCGATACCGAGCGAGTTCTCGGTGCCATCGTTCAGGTAGTCAAGGCGGCTGATGACGCCTTCGAGATCGCCGATTCCGTCGCCGTTGGCGTCGCGGAACGAACGTGGATAGATCTGATAGATGACGGCGCGCCGCCACCATTCTGGGTCGGATTCGGGGTCGTAGGGCATGGCCGATATAGTAGGAGCAGCGGGCGTTACGCCCTCACCCCCAACGCCTCTCCCCGACCCGGTGTTTAGGCCGGGGAGATAGGGGAGCAGAGGATCCCGCCGTCGAAGACGGCGGCGGCGCCGGAGAGCTTACGACAACAGCAACAGCGCGACCGCTCCCATGAGGTCGCGGTACTGTCCGTGGAGCCGTGAGCGCTTCTGCTAACCGGCCCAGGGGGCGGCCGTGCGGGCGGGCTTGCGGGGGCGAGATGCCGGCGCCGTTGCGACGGGGGCGGCCTGCGTTTCCGAAGTGGTGACGGCCTTCGCGGAGCGCGCCTCTTCGTAGGCTGTGTAGCCGCCCGCGAACGAATGCAACTCGCCGTCCCGCACTTCGATCACGCGGTCCGCGAGCCGGTCGAGCAGGTAGCGGTCGTGCGAGACGACGATAACCGTGCCCGGGAACTCCTCCAACGCTTCTTCCAGCACCTCGGCGGCGGGGATGTCGAGGTTGTTCGTCGGCTCATCGAGGACGAGGCAGTTCGCGCCCGTGAGCATGAGGCGGGCGAGCTGGACGCGGCTCTTTTCGCCGCCGCTCATCGTGGTCATCGGCTGGATTGCCGCCTCGTAGGGGATGAGGAAGCGGGCAAGCGCGGCCACCGCGTCGCCCTCGAACATCGGCTTCACGTCACGAATCGCCTGGACGGCGGTCTGGCGGAAGTCGAGCGTCTCGTGCTCCTGCGAGTAGTAGCCCGTCTTGATGCTGGGGCCGACCCAGACCTCGCCGGCGTCGGGTTCCATGCGGCGGAGCAAGAGCTTGAGCAGCACGGACTTTCCCGCCCCGTTCGGCCCCACGATCCCGACGGTTTCGCCGTGGACGATGGTGGCCTGGGCGCCGAGCAGGACGATATTGTCGCCGAAACTCTTGTCCACGCCCCGAAACTCGGCGACCTTCGCGCCGCCGCGCTCGGTCTGGCGGAAGCGCAAGGCCATCTTCTTCCGTTCGAGGGCCGGCCGTTCGACCTTCTCCATGCTGTCGATCTGGCGCTGCTTATTGCGCGCCTGTTTGATGTGCCGTTCATCGACGACGATTCGCGCCCACTCCTTGAAGCGGACGATTGCCTCTTCCAGCCGCTGGATCTCCTTCTGCTGGGCGGTGTAGTCCTGCTGCTGGCGAAGCTGGGCGAGTTCCTTCTGCGCAACGTAGGCCGAGTAGTTGCCATCCCAGCGCACGAGCCGCGCGCCTTCTCGCGGCGATTCGAGTTCGATAATCGTGGTCACGGTCTCGTCGAGCAGGTAGCGGTCGTGCGAGATCACGATGACCGCGCCGGTGTGCTGGCGGATGACGCGCTCCAGCATCGCCTTGCGGCGCAGGTCCAGGTGGTTGTCCGGTTCGTCAAGGAGCAGCAGGTCCGGCTCGGCGAGGAGGCAACGGGCCACCCCGACGATCTTCCGTTGACCACCGCTCAACACTTCCATCGGACGCGACCACGCCTCTCCTTCGAGCCCGAGGTCGCCCAGGAGCCGCTCGGCGCGCGAACGAGCCTGCGCGCCGGCGTGAGCGTCGAAGTCGGCGAGCAGGCGTGCGTGCCGGGCGAGCAGGGCGTCGAAGGTGTCCGGGTCGTCCATCGCCCCCGGCTCGGCCATACGTACCTCCGCGCTCGCCATCGCGTCCTCGATGCGGGCGAGGTCCTCCTTCCCGGAGAGCACCTCATCGAGCGCCGACCGGCCCGGCTGCCCCGCGTAGGCCTGGGGCAGATGCGCGACCCGCACGCCCCGGCGGAAGGTGACGGCGCCAGCATCCGGCGGTTCAACGGCGGCGATGATGTCCATCAGCGTGGATTTGCCGCAGCCGCTGGGCCCGATCACGCCGATCTTCTCGCCGTCCTGCACAGACCACGAAAGGCCGCGGAAGATCGTCCGCCCGCCGTGGATACGCGCCGCATCCTTGAGGTCGAAGAGGATCATTTCGCGGCCGCGTACGGGAGTGGGATGTCAAAGACCTTCGCGAGCAGTTCGTAGGAGCGCTTCCGCGCGGCGAAGCTGTGCGTGATGGTGACGCAGACGAATTCGTCTACACCGTACTCACGCCCGAGTTCCTCAAGGCGGTCGCGTACCTCAGAGGGGCTACCGAAGATCGAGCGCGAGGCGACGTAGGCGAGGTAGTCCCGCTCCGGCTCGGTGTAGGCGAACGCCTTCGCCTCCTCGGGCGTCGGGATGCCGGCGCGCAGACCACGCTGGCCCATCAGGCGCCAGCCCCAGCGGCTCCAGGAGAGGTGCTCCGCCTCGTCGTGCGTGTCGGCGACCGTCACCGAGACGGCGAGGCTCCCGCGGGGGCGCTTGAGGAACGGCGACGGCTCGAACTGGTCCTGGTAGTAACGCATCGCCCGCTCGCCGCCTTCGGCGTTGATGAAGTGCGCGAAGCAGAAGCTCCAGCCGAGTTGGGCGGCGTACTGCGCGCTCGCCGCGCTCGAACCAAGCACCCAGAGTTCGGGCAGCGTTTCGCCCGAGGGCATGGCGGTAATCCCGCGAAACGGGTGCTCGGGCGGGAGGTCATTCGCCAGGAAGCCGTAGAGATCGAGCAACTGGTCCGGATATTGTTCGATGCCAATCTGGCCCGGCCCGTGGGCGAGCGCCCGCGCCGTCTTTGTGTCGCTCCCTGGGGCGCGGCCGACGCCGAGGTCGATGCGCCCGGGGTGAAGCGCTTCG
>JANXYE010000132.1 GCA_025350285.1 Chloroflexota bacterium | reverse complement strand
CTTTCGTTGTTGTCGAGCATATGCAGCTCGCGCGGGCGGAAGGTGAGGACCTGGCGGCAGAGCTCGCTACCGATGGACCCGGCCGCGCCGGTCACGAGGACCACGCGGTCGCGCACGCTCTGCGAGCAAGCGGCGTAGTCCACCTGGACCGGTTCGCGCCCGAGGAGATCGTCGAGCGTGATATCGCGGAGGGCGTCCTGGGCGCTGCCGAGCACCCAGTTATCGACGCCCGGCACCATCCGCACGGGGACGTTGAGGCGCTGGCAGGCGGCAACGATCTCGCGCACCGTCGCGCCCGGCGCGTTCGGTATGGCAATGGCCACAACTTCGGCGGATTGACGCTCGATCACTTTCTGGAGGTCGCCGAGACGCCCAAGGACGCGCAGCCCGTGGATGCGGGCGTGCTGCTTCTTCATGTCGTCATCGAGGAAGCCAATCGGCTGGTAGCTCAGGGTCGGATTGTTCTGAAGCTCGCGGGCGAGGAGCTGGCCGGTGTGCTCAGCCCCTACTATCAGCAGGCGGCGCGAAGGTACCGACCCCCAGGGCAGGCGCTGCAGCACGCGCGCGCGCATCTTGACGACGGCCATGCCCGGGAAGACCAAGGCCCCGGCGATGAGGATCACCGATTGCGGCAGGTACCGTTCTTCGAGCCAGAAGTTCACCCCGAACGCGAGCGCCGTCGCGAGGGCCACTGGCTGGAAGAGGGCGATGATGTCCCCCAGGCTGCCGTAGGCCCAGACCGTGCGGTACACCCCGAAGGCGAGGTTTGTAACGAGGTGCGTGATGGCGATCAGCGGCACGGCCGTGTAAGCGAAACGGACCGTTTCGTGCGGGACGCTGCCATCGAAGCGAAGCAGGGCCGAGGCCGCGTAGGCGACCACGACCACGACCAGGTCCAGGAGCAGCGCCGCCGCAATTTCGAGCGGGTTGCCCGGCACGAGCCGCCGGAACGCGCGGACCATGGGATTCGGGGCCGGCAGTGGGTTCATCGGGCGCCAACTCCGGCGGCGACCGCCACCACCGTCTTCCAGAGGATGCGAAGGTCGAGCCAGAACGACCGGCTATCCACGTACGCGAGATCGTATTGCATGATCGCGTCGTAGGCGAGATTGGAGCGGCCGTTCGCCTGGGCAAGCCCGGCGATCCCGGGGCGTACGTCGTGCCGGCGGCGATACTTCGGCGGGTACTGGGCGACGATTTCGGGCAGCTCCGGGCGCGGCCCAACAAGGCTCATCTGCCCGAGGAAAACGTTCACAAGGTTTGGAAGCTCGTCGATCGATGTCTTGCGCGCGAACGCCCCGAGCCTCGTCAGGCGCGGTTCGCTAACGCCCGCTGGACTGAAAACGTAGGTGTCCCAGTTGTCGATAAGGCGCGGCTTCTGCTCGCCGGGCTTCGCGTGATGCATCGTGCGGAGCTTGTACATGCGGAAAGGAAGTTCGTGGAGGCCGGTCCGTTGCTGCGCGTAAAGCGGGTTGCCGCGAAAGCCGGCGGCGAGGGCGACCGCCATCCCCCCGGCGACGGCCGCCGCGAACGGTGCAACGAGCAGCACGACCGCGACATCGAAGACGCGCTTCATCACCAAAAGGTACGGGTGATCACGCATATGATCGATTGCCGGAAACTGACCGCCGGGTCGCTTCCGTCGAAAGGCGGATTTCCGGTCCGTTGGCCGGGGCAGGGAACTTTCCCAGCGGGCGATGCGTCAGAATGATCGATGTCCCTTGCAGGAGTGCGAAATGAGTACCACTTTCGGAAAATTGGGCGGACCCCGGGCTCGCGGCGCCGCTATCGCTGGCGTGGTCGCCCTCGCCTTTGGGGCGGGCGCTGTAACGGTCTACGCCATCGACCCTGGTGGCTCAGATGCGATTCCGGCCGCCGTGACGGCTTCCCTCACCCCGCGGGCCATTGCCCCGGGGCTCTCGACCGGCGGGGATGTCGCGGCTTCGCGGACGGCCGGCGGCATTCAACGCGGCGGGGACGGCGCGGCAAACAAGTCCCTTCCGCCGGCCACGGGTGGGCCGGCTTCGTTGAACTCGTACGGCAAGGACTCCTTCATGGCCTCCGGCTGCCTCGCCGATGTCTCGAAGGTCGTGTCCGGTTCGACGATCGACCCATCGGGCGCGGGCTTCCAGATGAACCTGCTGAAGTCGGGCTTCTCGCTGCGGAGCATTTCGCTGCGCGGCGAAGGTGAGTGCGACGACAAAGGCGTGGCCAAAGACCCGCACGTCGCCGTCGATTCCATGTGGCTGCACGAAGGCACGCAACTTGACGTTTCGCTTTCGCAGCGCGTCCTGCTCAAGCCGCGGGCTTCGCTACGGGCGCCGGGCTATGCCGTCTTCAGCGCTGGCGGATACCTGTACACCGTGAGCGCGAACTCCAACCTGATGTACTACGGCGGCGGACCGATTCCCGCGGAGATCGCGGGTGCGTACCCCGGTGGCCCCGGGGGCCCCGGCGGCCCCGAAGCTGACCCGCGAGCGGCCGGCGTGATCGACGCGATGATCGCCCAACTCGCTCCGGGCTTCGACAAAGCCTGTTTCTACGAACAGAAGGATGGGACATGGAGCGACCTAAAGGCGCTCGGCATTGGTGACCCGCGGCCGGCCCTGCCCAAGGGTTTCACCGAGCAGTACTCCCAGTTCGTGGTCTATACCGCCCCGGCCGCCACCTGCAACGCCCCAGCCCTCGCTGAGCGTGGCAGCTTCAACGCTTCCTTCGTCCTGGGGTCCGGCGGCAAGGACGGCTCCGGCTACCTCTCCGTAAGCGCATTCGCGCTGCCCGCCGGCCAGCCTCCCTACCCCGGCTACTTCGACGGCTACAACGCAAACTGGAGCAACGGGTCGTTCCAGTTCAGCGTGAACGGTGGCGGTGGCGGTGGCGGTGGCGGTGGCGGTGGCGGGGGCCCGGGCCCGGGCGAGGACACCATCCGCGCCATCGCCACGGCCATGGACCCCGGCTTCGCGAACGCCTGCCTGATGAAGAACCGCCAGCTCACCGAGCAGGAGTTCCTCGCGCTTGGCTACCGCGCGCCCGTCGTGCCGGAGGCGTTCAAGCTGGAGAATTCGCAATTCAACGCCTCGGAACTGAGCGCGAACTGCAAGAACGTCCCCGATGGGATTGGCAACAGCGTCAACGCCAACTGGCACTACACGGCATCAACGCAGGACACGTTCCTCGATGTGAGCATCAACCACTTCGCGGGCGCGTCCGACAAGTTCGGCAGCGGCTCGATTTCGGGCTACGGCCTCAATTGGATGGATAGTAAAGGGACCCACTACTCCGTGAACGGCTTTACCGGCCGCAAGGAGACGCTCGGCCAGGACGTGCTCATCGCCATCGCGAAGAGCATCGACCCGACCCTCGACGTTTCCAAACTCGACGAACAGCCAGAGGTCCCGCGGCCCTATATCAAGTAGCGACTCGGCACACAAAGCACGAGGCCCCGGAACTTCCGGGGCCTCGCGTTCGTGTTGGCGAAAGCGTCTACAGCTGGTTCCCCGGCCCCGGTTGCCCGTACTTCGTCCGCTGGGCTTCCTGGAGTTCGCCGATATCCTCGGCTCTACGGTTGTAGATCTGGGGCACGTCCCAGCCGTTCATGCCCGCGTACGTGTCGATTTGGCTGCGATGGTGGATGTCATGCTCCATCATCATCAAGAGCAGCCGCCAGCCGGAGAGCGACCCGCTTGAGTCGATCATCTCGACCTTCCGTCCGAGCCAGCTGTCTGGCGTGGCCCCGATCTTCTCCCGGAAGGCGGCGAAGCTCTCCGCGAGCGCCGGCAGCCAGCGCTTACGGCTACTGATATCCGGCGGCGCCGGGCTGATCCAGCCCTCGTTGCTGTACGCGCTGGCGAAATACATCCGCGACCCGGCCATGTGCCCCACAAGTTTGTTGATGCTCCAGGCGTGCTCGCCTGTCCCGCTCCCGGGCGTCCAGCCGTCCGCCTCTGGCGGCAGCGCCGCGATATCGCGCATCGCCCGCCTGTTGACGCCCTCGAAGTATTTCAGGAAAGCGGCCGTAGACGTGATCATGCGCGGTCCTTCTCCTCCCGGCTTTGAGCTAGCCGGGCCAGCCCGCATGATACCGCCTGCGGGATCCGGGGAGCAGTGAGAATGCTCAAATTCGAGCTTTCCTTTCGTGGCCTGGCGCTCATCGGGCTGTCTGTGCTGGTCATCTGGGTGCTCGCCCAGATCTGGTCGGTGCTGCTCCTCCTCATCGTTGCCTTCATCTTCATGGCGGCCCTCCTCCCCTACGTAGAACTCTTGGTGCGCTGGCGCATCCCGCGCGTACTCGCTGTGCTCATGGTCCTCTTCATGTTGCTGGTCATCATCGGCGGCCTCTTCGCGATCGTCGTCCCGGCGATGATCGACGAGTTCACCGACCTCCACGACAATCTGCCCGCGTACGCCCAGGACATGGAGGACTTCCTCGCCGACTTCAACATCAAGGTCGAGCTCTCGAAGTACGCCGACGACATCGATTGGGGCAGCCTTGTCTCCGGACGGGTCGCGGTGGATTACACCCAGCGCGTGGTCCTCGGCGTGCTCTCCGGCGTGACCGTAGTGGTGCTCACCGCCTATCTCTTGACCGACGCCCCCCGGATGCGGGCGTACCTCCTCCGCTTCGTTCCCGATCACAATGAAGCCGAAGTGGACCAACTGCTTCAGGCGCTCAAGCGTGTCGTCGGTGGATACATCCGCGGCCAGATCATCACCTCCGTCGCTATCGCGCTGTTCACGATGACCGTGCTCTGGGTCCTCGGCGTGAAGAACGCCGTGGCGTTTGGGGTGCTCGCCGGGTTCGCGGACATCATCCCACTGATCGGCGCGTTCATCGCGATCGTTCCGCCGACGGTCGGCGCCTTCCAGGAATCCCCGACACACGCACTCATCGTCTTTGGCGCGTTGCTCGTCTACCAGCAGTTCGAAGACCGTTTCCTCGTGCCCCGCGTCTACGGTTCCACGCTCGGGTTACAGCCGATGATCGTGCTCGTGGCGGTGCTGGTCGGGGGCGAACTCCTCGGCATCCCGGGCATCCTGCTTGCCCTGCCCGTGGCCGCCGCCGGCAAAGTCGTGCTCGACCTCTTCCTCGACCGGCGAAACCCGACGAACGCCTTCGCCCGGAAGAGCGAGGACACTGAGGTTCTCGCCCCGGACGACCTGTAGTCCGGCGGAGAGCCGACACGCTCTATCCGCCTGGCCGGACGCCCTCCACTCCCACGTAGGGCCGGGTGGCCGCATCCAACACGCCAAGGTCATCTTCGGAGAGGGTCAGGTCCAGGGCGGGGAGTTGGTCCGCCAACTGCGCGGCCGAGTTCGCACCCACGATCGGCGCTGTGATCCCCGGCTGCGCCAGTTGCCACGCAAGCGCGACCGCGGAACAGGTCGTACCGTGCGCCGCGGCCACGGCGCGGATGGCGTCGAGCGCGGCCCAGCCATCGGCGTTCAGGTATTCCTTCACGCCGTTCGAACGCTGGCTCTTCACTTTTGGCCCGTCCTTGCTGTACTTCCCTGTGAGGAAGCCCTTGGCCAGCGGGCTGTATGGGATGACCCCAATCTTGCGCTCGACGCAGAGCGCCTGAAGCGATTCCTCATACTCGCGGCGGTGGACGAGGTTGTGGTGCGGCTGTAGCGAAACGAACGCCGGCAGGCCGGCCGCGGCCGCCGCATCGAGGGCGGCCGAGAGCTTCTCCCCCGGATGGTTCGAACAGCCGGCATAACGCACCTTGCCAGCAGCAACCAGCTCCTCGATCGCCCGGAGCGATTCCTCAATCGGCACGGCCTCGTCGAATCAGCGGAACTGATAGAGGTCGATCGTCTCCACGCCGAGCCGCCGGAGGCTGTTCTCGCACGACTTGACGATGTGCGCCCGGCTCAGACCTTCTCCCGTCGGGCCCGGCCACATCTTTCCGCGCACCTTGGTCGCGATGACGAAACGCTCGCGCCCACCGCGAGTCTTCAGCCAACGCCCGATGATCTCTTCGCTTTCGCCGCCCTTATGCCCGGGCGCCCAGCGCGAATAGATGTCGGCCGTGTCGATGAAGTTCCCGCCCGCCTCGGCGTAGGCGTCGAGCACCTCGAAAGAGGCGGATTCGTCGCAGGTCCAACCGAACTGCATCGTCCCGAGACAGAGTTTCGTGACGTTCAGATCTGAACTGCCGAGGGCGGTGGTGTTCATCTGCTGGCTCCGGGATGGGGATGGGGAGAGGATACGCGCACCATCCCCGCCCCGTTAGCCCAGCCCAAACGGCTGCTCCACGAACTCCACCGCCTTCCTCCGCCGCAGCAACCCCCGCAGACGCTTCAGGCTCTGGTTCACCAGCGGGCGCTGCCACCAGCGCTTCACCTGCACCACTGGCAGCATGATCGTCGCGCTCGGCCACACCTTCAGCCGGTCCTGGATGTACCAGCTCAATGGCTCGGCCACCGTCCGGTAGGGCGAATCGATCACGACCAGCGGGACGTTCGGGAACTGCGCCGCCCAGCGCCGCATCACCGAGTCGTCATCCTCGCTGTCGTAGTTCACGTGGACCGCCGTCACGTTCTTCGAACGCTGGCAGGCCGCTTCGAGCGCCATCACCGTCGCTAGATTGATCTCTTCGACCGGGACAAAGATAGGTGTCCGCGAACTGCCGTGCGGCGCCATCGTGAACCTGTTCTCGGCGGAGACGTAAAGCGTCCGTCTGAGGCGGGCGTAGAACCGTCCAATCGACCACAGCAGCGCCGTAATGATCGGCAG
>JANXYE010000094.1 GCA_025350285.1 Chloroflexota bacterium | reverse complement strand
GCGGCCGCGAGCTGCAGGCTGGAACCAATCTGCCGCCAGATGGTGCCGGCCGGCAGCGTGACCGCGGTGCCCCACCGGGCATTGCTGGTTTTCGGCATGCCGCGGGCGGGTCCGACGCCGAAGCCCGTCGCCATCGCGGCGACCGGCGTGGCCAGCTTGCCGTTGGAAATGCAGGCCCAGAGCGACGCGCCCGCCGCCGGCGTGCCGGAGAGCAGGAAGAACGACAGCTGGTCGATCCAGTAGGTCTTGCCGCCATCGCCCTCGCCGTTGAAGAGCGCGACCTTGGCGGTGGTCGTCGGCAGCGCCGCGTCTGGCGCGATGCCGTTGGCCGCGAGCTGCAGGCCGCCGTGGAAGAACAAGCCCGAGCGCGTGAGCTCCTGGAGGGGCAGCTCGATCTGAGCGATGGCCAGCGATTCAAGAATCGTGCCGCGCGTGATCGGGCGGCCGGAATTGGCGGCGCGAGTGATGCGCCGGATGAGTAGGTTGATGTCCATGATGATGCTGAGTTGAGTTTAATCGAGGTCCGGATCGTTTTGTATTTGTTCGAGATCGACGCCGAAGGCCTGGGCCATGACGTATTTGATGATGCGCAGCTCGCGGAGGATGAGCGTCTCGAGCTCCAGCTGCTTGGCCATCGCACCGACTTCGTCCATCTCCACGAGCTGCCGATAGGCCGCCTCGTCGGCGGAAGTCGTGACCGGCGTGGCCGCGACTTTCGGGCCGCTCTGGGTGGAAACACCGACTGCTTGTGAAGAGACTGACATGGTCAGACGTAACCGAGTTTAGCGCCGGCCTTGATGGCCGGGCGGCGCGGGAGCGGAATGGCGGAGAGGGGGGCCTGCTTGATCTCCTCCAGGGCAAGGATGTTGTGGCCGACGGTGAGGCCGAGCTCGTCGACGTAATGGATCTCAGCGGCGACGGCCGTGAGGCCCGCGACGATCGCGATCTGTTTCCCGTGGAGAACCCACATGCCGGGGCGAATTTTATTCATGGGGCGGTTAGTCGAGGGTGATCTGCGGCGTGACCTTCAGGTTGTCGCCGTTGTTGACGATGTTGTAGGGCGCCGACGGGAACCGCTCGACGCCGGCGATGCGGCCCGAGGTGAAGCGCGTGAAGAAGTAGCCGTAGATATTGCCGAGCGCTCCGGTGAAGGTGAACGTCTGCTGCGCGTAGGACGCGCTCGAGGGCGCGCCCTCGGCGATGACCCAGTTCGCGCCGACGAGCTGGATCGCGGCGTAACCGGAGCCCGCGGCCTCGGTGTAGGTGGCGGCCGTGTCGGTCTCGGCCGGCGTCACGTTGTTCGTGAAGAGGCGCAGCATCAGGTCCTGCGGCGTCGCCTTGTTGACGAAATACTGCAGGCCGTCGCCCTCGGAGTTGTCGGGAAATAGGAGGCTCATGGTTTTTCAGGGCTGGGAATATCCTCGCCGCGGTAATGATCGAGCGTGCCGTCAGGCTTGTTCACGCGGACCATCTTGCGCGCGGGCTGCGCTGGCTGGTGCAGATGGATGTCGAGCTTGATCTCCTGGGGAGAACCCGCCGCGGCCGGCGCCGCGGCCGGGTGATTGTGGATGACGACGGAGTGCTTCGGCGCGGCCGCGGAGGTCTGCTGGGTTTGCGCGGCCGTGGTCGCGCCATCGGCGAGAGCCGCGCCGAGGATGTTTTCCCAGACTTTCACCAGACCGGGATCGGCGTTCACCTGTCGGAGCAGGCCGGGCATGTCGGACTGCAGCTTGATGAGCGCGGCATCCTGGGCCTGCTCGTCATCGAGGCCGAGGATCTCGGCGAGGCGGTCCGTGAGCGGCTGGAGCGCGGTCGCCTGGGCGCGGGAGAGTTGGGCGCCGGCCTGGGCGCGGAAAATCTTCGCGCGATCGGGCGCGGGCCTGGCGGCAT
This sequence comes from Chloroflexota bacterium, assembly GCA_025350285.1. Lineage (GTDB taxonomy): Bacteria > Chloroflexota > Dehalococcoidia > Tepidiformales > Tepidiformaceae > JANXYE01. Next base: position 215 of record JANXYE010000094.1, on the reverse strand, counting down.
TCGCGGCGGCGACCCTTTGCTCCTCCTCGGCCTGGGCGTTCAGGCCAAACTTCAACGCCGGATCCGGGACCAGCGGTTCGGGCGTGAGGGCCACTGTGAGCAAATCCTCGCCCTCGGCCGGCGGCGGCAGGCCCAGCTCGGCGCGGGCAAAGCTCACACTGACCGGAACGCCGGACGCGCGAGCGAAGTTGAGCTTGTTGATCACCTCGGCGCTA
>JANXYE010000085.1 GCA_025350285.1 Chloroflexota bacterium | reverse complement strand
GCACGCGGCCTCGAACAGCCGTTGGAGACCTGGACTATCGCCGAACTCCTGGCGAGGGCCCTCGGATGAGCGCCTACCGCACGCGCGCCGCCGCCGAAATGCGCGAACAGAACCCCTCGGCCACCGTCACACCGATCATGCGGCAGCTCGTAGACGACTCCGCCGCGATGCTGCGCCGCGGACCGGCCGATGCGCGCGAACGCGCCCAGGCCGCCCGTGCCTACGCCATCGACCACCTCAGCGAACTCCACGAGCAGGTGCGCGACCAGTTTGCGAAGCAGGGGATCGGCTACCACTTCGCGGCCACCGCCGATGATGCGGTCGCCATCGTCAAGCAGCTCCTCGGCGACGCGAAGCGTGTGGCGAAGTCGAAGTCGATGGTTGGCGAAGAGGTCGGCTTGACCGACGCCCTCCGCGCGGCCGGCGTCGATGTCCTGGAGACGGACATCGGCGAGTACATCGTGGATATCGAGGGGCGGGGCCCGAGCCACATCACCGCCCCCGCCCTCCACCTCAACCGCGCGCGCATCCGCGACATGCTCGCGCGCACCGGGGCCGACCTCCCAGACGACGACCCAACCCGGCTCTCGCGCTACGTGCGCGACATCGTCGGCGACTTCTTCCAGGATTGCGATGCGGGGATCACGGGCGCCAACGCTATCGTTGCCTCCACAGGGCGGCTGATGATCGTGGAGAACGAGGGCAACGTGTCGCTTGGGGCGAGCCACCCGAAGCTCCACATCTCCATTACGGGCATGGAGAAGCTCGTGGCGGACGAGGCGGGCGCCCTCGCGATCCTCGAGGTGCTCGCTCCCAGCGCAACGGCCCAGCCGCTGACTTCGTTCTCGCACTTCCTCGCCAGCCCGATGCCGGGGCAGGAGCGGCACGTCGTGTTCGTGGACAACGGCCGCTCCCGCATCCTCAAGGACGAACGCTACCGCGATGTCCTGCGCTGCATCCGTTGCGGCGCCTGCATGAACGGCTGCCCGGTCTACCGGATCGCGGGCGGCCTCAGTTACGGGTCGCCGTACATGGGGCCGATTGGGGCGGTCCTCTCGCCGCTGCTCTGGGACGATGGCCGCTTCGCCGATCTCCCCGGTGCGTCGAGCCTTTGCGGGCGTTGTACGGAAGTCTGTCCGGTCGGTATCCCACTGCACCGGATGCTGCTGGACCTGCGCGCCGACGCGGTTGCCGCGGGCAAGCCCGGCATCGCCGAGCGCACGAGCTGGAAGGCGTGGTCGTTCACGTTCGCGGGCGCGACCACGGCTCGCGCCGCTTCGGCGCTTGGGCGCATCTCGCTGCGGGCGAGTGCGAAGCTCCCGCGTCCGGGGCGAAGTGATGCCGACCCGCGCACCCTTCCAAGTGTCTCCCCGGATCGCGACCCGGAAGCGCTGCGCGCGGGTCCAGCGCCCGCGCGGGAGGTGGCCTTCGTCGCCCCAGAGGACGTCCTCCCGGAGTCGCTCGTGGACCTCTTTCGGATGCGTGCCGAAGCGCTCGGAGTCCGGGTCGTGCTGAAGCTCGACGCTGAAGAGGGCGACCGCCGGCTGAAGGCGACCGCCGCCATCGCGAACACGGGGAGCGTGCTGCTCACGGGGGAGCAGGCCGCCAGGCGACCGATCCTCGCCGCGAAGCGGGTCGTCATCGAACTCGATCCGGCGACGCTCGTCCGCTACCCGGCGGGGCTGGCGGACCGCCTGGGCGACGGCGACGCGCTGATCCTGACGGGGGCCAGCCGTACGGCGGACATCGAGAAGCAGATCGTCAAAGGCATCCACGGGAGCGAAGAGCTGATCGTGGTCCTGGCCGGCGGGTAGGGCCTACTCCAGTGCGCCCGAGGTAACGAGCTCGCCGATCTGCTCGTCGCCGAGGCCGAGGATCTGGCGCAGGACGTACTCGTTGTCCTGGCCGAGCGTCGGCCCTGCGCGCTCCGTGCGGGCGGGCGTGCGGCTGAAACGCATGCGCGAGCCCTCCAGCGGCACGGGGCCAAGTTCGGGATGGTGGACGGTGACGAAGTGCCCACGGTAGAGGAGCTGCGGGTCGGCCAGGGCATCGATGCTGCGGCTGAGACGATGGGCTGGGACGGCGGCCGCCTGGAGGGCCGACTCGGCCTCCTCCTGGGAGCGGCTGGCGGTCCAGGCGGATATGCCGGCTTCGAGGAGTTCACGGCGCGCGAGCCGGGCTGCCACCGTCGCGAACTCGCTTCCCCGGGCCCAATCCGGCCGCGCGAGGACGCCGCAGAGCGCCAACCACTGCGCGTCCGTCTCGCAGGCGATGGCAATCCAGCGGTCTTCGCCAGTACACGGAAAGACCGCATGGGGCGCCCATTCGAACGATTCGTTGCCGTTGCGGCGCATGATTCGGCCGTTGACGCTGTAGTCCAGGATCGCGGGCCCAAGGTAGTGGAGCGAGGCTTCGGACTGCGACATGTCGATGTACTGGCCCTCGCCGGTGCGGCGGCGATGCTCGACCGCGGCGAGTAGAGCGGCGGCGGTAAAGCGCGGCGCGACATAGTCCGTGTAGGCGCCGAAGGGGCCTGCCGGCGGGCGATCGGGCCAGCCCGCCATCTCGCCGAAGCCGGCAAGCTGGGCGCCCATCGTGCCGAAGCCGGCGAGGCTGGCGTGGGGGCCGGTGTGGCCGTTCAGGCACGAACTGACCATGATCAGGTCCGGTTTGAGCTTACGCAGAGACTCGTAATCGAAGCCGAAGCCGCGCATGGCGCGTGGGGAGTAGCTCTCCGTCACGACATCCGCCCAAGCGAGCAGCTTGAGCGCCACTTCGCGGCCTTCGGGGATGCGCGGATTGAGCGTGAGCCCGAACTTGCCGGCATTCATGGCGGCGAACAGGGCCGAACGTTCGCCGCCCGGCTTGCCATCCTTGAACGGCTGGAGGGTCCGCGCCGTGTCGATGCGGATCGTGCTTTCGACGCGTACGACGGTCGCGCCGTAGTCGGCCAGGTAGCGGGTCGCGGCGGGCCCGGCCATCACCCACATGAAGTCGAGGACCTTCAGCCCGTCGAGCGGGCGAGCGCCCACGGCCCTCGGAGTGCGTTCTGGTGCGGGGGTTAGGGCCGTCACCTCGGAAAGCACCTCGGCCGTGTGCTCTCCGAGCTTCGGGGCGCGGCGGCGGTAGGCGAGGGGCGTCGCGCTGAACTTGGCGATCGGCCCCGGCACGGTGGCGAGGGCGCCCGTCTCCGGGTCTTCGGCGGTCCGCCAGTACTCCCGGGCGGCGAGTTGGGGCGATTCGAGCACGTCCTTCGTGGTCGTAACGGGGACGATAAGCAGCCCCTTGGCCAGCGCGAGTTCGAAGAGTTCGGCCTTAGTGTGGGCCGCCGTGAAGGCAGAGATGCATTCGATACAGCGTTCGAGTTCAGAGATCGGCTCCGTCCCGGAAAGCAGGAGGCCCGTGTAGTTGAGCCAGTCCTTGTCGCGGGTCGCTTCGTCCACGAAGCCCTGGTCGCACATGATCTCCATCAAGCGCCGCGAGAATGGGCCGATGGCGCTGCCGAAGAGGAACGTAACGGAGACGAAGCCGTCCTTCGCGGGGTTCACCAGGCGCAGGCGGATGGGCCCGAGCTTCAGGCCGCCGGCCGCGCGTTGGACCTCCTGGTCTCCCCAGCCGTGCTGGAGGACGAAGGACTGGGTCGCCATCATCGCCGCCGTCTGAGCTGAGACATCGACATGCTGGCCAAGGCCGTCTCGCATCCGGCCTTCGTAGGCGATGAGCGCGCCGACGGCGGCCTCCGTACCGGCGTGGAGGAAGCCCTGGGGCACGCTGATGCGGCTGGGAGGGCGATCCTCGTCACCGGTCATCTGGGAAACGACGGCGGAGGCCATGACGGTCAGGTCGCTCGCCGCCCAGTGGGCCTTGGGGCCCGTCTGGCCGAAGGGTGTTATCGAGACGACGATGATGCCCGGGTTGGCGGCCGCGAGGTCTTCGTAGCCGAGCCCGATGCCCGCGAGGTAGCCGGGCGCGAAGGACTCGAACAGGATGTCCGCGCTCCCGGCGAGCTTGAGGAGCGAAGCCCGGCCCGCATCGGCCGTGATATCGAGGACGATGCCCCGCTTGTTGCGATTGTAGGAGCGGAACACGAGGCTGCGTTCGGCGCCGGGGCGATCGCCGGCGAACGGCGCCCAGCGGCGAGTCGCGGAACCGGAGGGTGGCTCGACAAGGATCACGTCGGCGCCGAGGTCGGCGAGGAGCTGGCCGCCAATCTGTTCGGAGCCGCCAGTGAGATCGAGGACGCGAAGATGTCCGAGCAAAGGTCTGCCTCCGATGGCGGCGGATTCTAGCACGGCGGGAGTCTGAGTTCCGAGTTCTGAACTTCTGAGTTCGGAGTACAGGGCAGGGCGTCCGGCGTTGCGGAGTCAGGGCGAAAATCGTGAGGTGGGCGTGTGGTGACCACATGAAACGGGGCACGCGGCGCTGTGGTCGGGCGTGCGGCGTGTGCGATGCTGAGGCGGCCGTACAACGGCAGGATGTGGACGGGCTGTGATTGGGGTGTGGCCAGCATGCGGATGTCCAGTGGCAGGGGTGCGCGGGCGAACGTGAGTGGGTGCGGTGGATAGAGCGTGGTGGCCGGTGGACCGATGTGGGAGTGCGGCGTGACGCGAGCCGGCGAGAGGCGTTTCAGGCGTGAGCAGGGCCGAGGCGCAGAGGTTGGCGTGTAGAGGTCCAGAGGAGTGGCCGTGGATGGGGATCGCGTTGAGGTCCAGAGGATGGCGTGATGACCCGCGGGCGGGCGCGGTGGGAGCAAAGGGGACGAGGCGTGAGGCTGGGACGTGAGGGGCTACGCCAGCGGCCACAGGGGGCCGCGACTCCGGACGGGCTAAATCGCGCGCCCGTCACTCAACCTCCAGCACCATCTCGATTTCAACGCAGATGTCGAAGGGCAGTTCGGCCATCCCGACGGCGGAGCGGGCGTGGCGGCCAGCTTCGCCGAACAGCTCCACAAGCAGGTTCGAGCAGCCGTCGATAACGTCTGGCGTGCGGTTGAAGCCGGGGGCGCAGTTGACCATCCCGAGCACCTTCGCGACGCCCCTGACACGATCCAGTGAGCCCAGTTCCTTGCGTACGGTGGCCAGCATATTGAGCGTCGTGAGGCGGGCGGCATCCGTTGCCTCCTCGATCGAGCAGGTCCCGCCGACTTTGCCGGTGATCGGCCCGGCTGGACGGGTCGGGCCGTGGCCGCTGACGTAGAGGGTGTTCCCGATGCGTTTGCAGCCGATGTAGTTCGCGGCGGAAGTGGGGGCGGGCGGGAGTTCAATCCCGAGGGCGGTCAGGCGGGCTTCAGCATCCATCTTTGAACCTCCCGAACGCCAAGAGGCGCGAGGCTGTTCAGCCCCGCGCCCGGGAAGTGCGGGGCTGGGCCCCGCGCTAGGTGTGGGTGAGCTTTTCGTCCAGTTCACGGACGCGGCGGCTCATGGTGTTGAGCATTTCGACGGCCAGGTCCGGGTTGTTCCGGAGTTCGGCAATAAAGTCCGACCGCATAATCGCGAGGCAGGCGGTATCGGCCGTCGCCTTCACGGTCGCGCTGCGACGGTGGTTATCGAGGAGGGCCATTTCGCCGAAGAAGCCTCCGTCGCTGATGGTCGCGAGGGTGGAGCCGGCGCGGCTCACATCCACCTTGCCGCTGGTGACGAGGAAGAAGCCGACGCCCTCTTCGCCCTCCTTAAAAATGGTGTCGCCAGCCTGGAAGTTGCGCTGACGGACGAACTTGGCGATCCGGTCCAGCGACTTTTTGGGCAGATCCTGAAACAGCGGGACTTTAGCGAGCATCTCTTCGGTGGTCATCGCGGGCTCCTTGGCCTGGGTGATACATAGATCCCCGCCGTGCAGACGGCCGGGTGCGCGGATTGTAGGCACCGGATACCCGTGCCACAAGCCCGGCATCGGCTACTCCCCGGCGAGGGAGAGGATGAGGCCGGCGGCACTGCTCACGTCCAGCACATCCGTGTTGAAGACAAGGTCATAGTGCGTCGATTGCTCCTGATCGACGTGGTAGAAGCGGCGGAAGTAGTCCGCCCTGGATTTATCGCTGTCGTCGATATCCTTGAGAGCCTTGGCCAGGGATTCCGCACTCTCGGCATGGATGCGCGAGGCGCGCACATCGCGCGAGGCCGTGACCATGACGCGGAGCAAGTCTGGCCGGCCGGCGAGCGGGATGCTGGCGCCATGGGCGACGATGACGACGTTACCCTGGGCGGCGGTTTCGCGGATAACGTCGATGATGATTTCTTCGTAGCTGGGCGTGTTCATGTCGATCATCGCGGCCTCGGGCATGCCACCGGCGGCGAGGCTCCCGGTACCGGACTTGGCCAGGTTTTCGAGAATGCGCGCCAGCAGGCCCTTGCGCGCTTCGGCGCGGGCGACTTCCGTGGTGGAGACACCCGCCTGGGCGGCGGCCCGATCGACAATCTCGCCATCCACGTAACGAAAGCCGAGTTCCTTCGCGATCGTTGCGCCGAGATCCTCGCCGCCCGCCCCGAGCGTGCGCGAAATAGCGATAACGTTGAATTTCATGTCCCGCCTCCTGCTGTGTGCATCGGTTATACAGGGGTGGAGGCGCTGTGTAACGCCGGGAGGAGGGGCTCCGCTAAGGGCAGACAGAGCTGCCCGGCTCCTACCCGCCGGCGACGGCGGGGACAATGCTGACTTCGTCGCCGTCCTTGAGCGCGGTCGTGAGTCCGTCCATGAAGCGCACGTCGTCGCCGTTCACATAGACGTTCACGAAGCGTCGCAACTGCCCCGATTCATCCATGAGGCGGTCGCGTATGCCGGGGAAGGCGCCTTCGAGTTCAGTGATGCAGGCGCCAAGGTCGGCGCCCGATGTCGGGACGATCGATTGATTGCCAGTGAGATTCCGCAGCGGCTGCGGGATTCGGACATTGATAGCCATGTGGGACCTTTCAGTTCGTTAGCCGCCAAGGGGCCAAGGGGGCCAAGGCGAAACAAGGCCGATCCAGCGTGACGAGCGTTGGGATTCACGGCCCGGCACACCGAAATCAAGCTTGGCACCTTGGCGTCTTGGCGGCCAACCGCGCGGCGTCCGGTCAGCCTTCGAGGACGTCGCCGCCAAGGGGCCAAGGCCGCCAAGGACGAACGAATTGGGCGTTC
>JANXYE010000047.1 GCA_025350285.1 Chloroflexota bacterium | reverse complement strand
GAACGCGGTGCTCGCGGCCCTCAGCGGGCATCGCGACCTGGGCGTCCACACGGAAATGTTCACCGATGGGCTTATCCCGCTTATCGAGTCTGGCGCCGTCAATGGCTCCCGCAAGACCGTGCACCCGGGAAAGGTGGTGAGCGCTTTCGCCGTCGGCAGCGAGCGTCTCTACCGGTTCATCGATCGGAACGCGGCGGTAGAGCTCCACCCGGTCGATCACACGAACGATGTGGCCGTGATAGCGGCGAACTACCGCATGGCGGCCATCAACTCCGCGTTGAGCGTCGATCTCACCGGCCAGGTGGCCGCCGATTCGATCGGCCCGCGGTTCTATAGCGGCATCGGTGGCCAGGTGGACTTTATCCGGGGCGCGGCAAAATCCGCCGGCGGGAAGCCAATCATCGCGCTTCCATCGACGGCGGCGCGCGGGACAATCAGCCGGATCTGCGCGGAGCTCGCCCCTGGCTCCGGTGTCGTGACCACGCGCGGCGATGTGCACTGGGTGGTGACCGAGTACGGCGCCGTGGACCTGCACGGCCGAAGCATCCGGGAACGTGCGAACATGCTCATCGGGCTCGCCCATCCTTCGTTCCGGGCAATGCTCGAAGAGGATGCCTGCGCACTTGGGTACCTGAGCGAGGCGCGGCCGTGCAAGGGTTAGGGACAGGTCACCGAATCGAGCGACGGTCCGTCGCCCTTTCGGCGATGGCGACGAACCCGGCCAGGCAAAGTACAGTGGCGCCGCTGATGCGGCGGCAGAGGCCATCTCGGGACACCCATGCGATTCATGGGGTGCAAGCTCGGCCGGCCGGCGGCCCGTGTTGGTGACACCGCCTTCTGAGGTACCTTGGAGGCGGCGGGGACAGGTGGACGCGACACGTTGACCAAGAGGATAGGCCCAATCAGCGGTGCGGCACTGTTGCTGTTTGGCTGTGTCGCTGGCCTGGCTGGCGGCACTGTGCTGTGGCTTCTTGGCTACGGCGCGGCCGCCGATAGCGTCTGGGCGGTCACGTCGCTGTCGGCCCTCGTGCCGGTGCTGGTCAGCATGGTCCGCGACCTGATCCGGCGCTCGGGCGGAGTCGACATCATCGCGGTCATGGCCGTGATTGCCGCGGTCGCGCTCGGCGAGTATCTCGCCGGAGCGGTCATTGGTCTCATGCTCGCCACCGGGAGAACCCTGGAAGACTATGCCGCCAACCGCGCGGAGCGGGAACTCTCATCCCTCCTCAAGCGCGCTCCGCGAACAGCCTATCGGCTCGTCGCTGGGACGATCGAAGCGATACCGGTGGAGCAGGTCGCAAGCGGTGATCTGCTCGTCGTCAAGGAAGGGGATGTGCTTCCGGTCGATGGGATCGTGACGGCAGGCCCAGCGGTCCTGGACGAGTCGGCGCTCACGGGCGAGTCACGTCTGGTTGAGCGCGAAATCGGCGACCAGGTCCGCAGCGGTACCGCCAACGCCGGCTCATCCTTCCAGATGCGGGCACTCGCGGACGCCGCCGGGAGCACCTACGCCGGCATCGTCCGGATGGTCGAGGAAGCGCAGAAGTCCAGTGCTCCACTCGTGCGCCTGGCCGATCGCTACGCCCGGTTCTTCGTTCCAGTGGCGCTCGCGACGTCCGGGGTCGCGTGGGGCATTTCTGGCGACCCGGTTCGCGCGCTGGCGGTGCTGGTCGTGGCCACTCCGTGTCCCTTGCTGCTCGCCGCACCGGTCGCGATCGTCTCGGGCGTATCCCGCGCCGCCAAGCGGGGCATCGTCATCAGCGGGGCATCGTCATCAAGGGCGGCGCAGCCATCGAGACCCTTGGCCGGGCGAAGGCTCTCTACATGGACAAGACCGGGACCATTACGATGGGTTCGCCCCGCGTCCGCCGCATTCTGCTGATGGACCACGCTTGGAGCGAGGCCGAACTGCTGAGACTCGGCGCCTCGCTCGATCAGATGTCCTCCCACGTGCTCGCGAGTTCCCTGGTCGCGTCGGCGCGGGAACGGGGAGCGAGTCTCGTCCTTCCGACGGGCGTGGCCGAGCAAGCCGGGTCCGGCATCGCGGGTCTGGTAGATGGGCACCGCCTGCAGCTGGGGAACTTCGCCTGGATCGCGGGACCCAGCCCCTCGGGGGCGGATCGCCAGTTTCAGCGTCGTGTCATGCGCGACGAGGGCTCCGTCGTCTTCGCCGCGATCGACGACCAGGTAGTTGGCGCCTTCGTGTTCGATGACCCGATTCGTCCCGATGCCTCTCGTGTGCTGCGGCTCCTCAAGCGGATGGGGATCGAGGAGACGGTCATGCTGACGGGCGACCACAGCGTGATCGCTGAGTCGGTCGGCGCGGCGATCGGCGTCGATCGGGTGATGGCCGACCTTGCACCCGAAGAGAAGGTCGAGGCGGTGCGCCGCTCGCGGCAGCGGCGCGTCACGCTGATGGTAGGCGACGGGATCAACGATGCGCCCGCGCTCGCGATGGCCGATATTGGGATAGCCATGGGCGCCCGCGGCGCTACCGCGTCGTCCGAGGCGGCCGATGTGGTCCTCGTAGTGGATCGCCTCGACCGGCTTGTCGAGGCGATCTCAATCGCCCAACGGTCTCGTGCGATCGCCGTCCAGAGCATGATCGTGGGGATGGCGCTCTCCTTTGGGGCGATGGGCCTGGCCACCTTTGGACTCCTTTCTCCGGTCGTCGGCGCGGTCGTCCAGGAGGGTATCGATGCCGCCGTCATCCTCAACGCGCTTCGCGCCCTGGGCGGAGGACGGATGGCGGCCCGGCCGTCCTTGGCGCTCGAAACGGCCAACGCCCTCCGCCAGGAACACCGGGTGCTCCGGCCTCGCATCGATTCGCTGCGAGAGCTGGCCGACACGCTGCGGGAGATCCCGGACGCGGACATCGCCGCTCAACTCAGCGCCGCGCGGGTTACAGTGCGCGAGTTACTCGCCCATGAGCAGGCCGACGAACGCCAGG
>JANXYE010000029.1 GCA_025350285.1 Chloroflexota bacterium | reverse complement strand
GTGCTGATCGCGGTCGTCGTGGTCACCCTCGCCCAACTCCCGGACTCGCGGTCTGCACCGGCCGGAGGACGGCCCTCGGCCCTCCAGGATATGAAGCTCGGTGTCTCCCATGTGGCTCAGCGGCCGCGGCTCGCGCTGCTGGCGATTTCGTTCGTGTTTATCGTCATGCTCGGATTTTCCTATAACATCCTGCTCCCGGGCTACCTGCACAATGAGCTGGGCCGCAACACGACCGACATGGGCTGGATGTTGGGCGTGGCTGGCATCGCGGGCCTGATAGCGACGGTCGCCGTAGCGAACTACGCGGCCTCGCGCCACGCCTGGAAGATGTTGCTGGGGGGCGGCGTAATCCTGGGCATCGGGCTCATGCTTCTCGCCGTGGCGGGCACGTTCCTCCACGTTTTGCTCATCATGCTCCTTATCGGGGCCGGCTCCAGCATCTTTCAGATGCTCAACAACGCCCTGATCATGCAGGAGTCCGACCCCGCCTACTACGGCCGCGTGATGTCGCTGACCATGCTCGCCTGGGGATTCAACAGCCTCGCCGGTTACCCCCTGGGCAAATTCGCGGACGCCTCCGGCGAACGGGCGGCGCTGTTATTCATGGGCGCCGCGACCGTTGGGGTGATCGCGCTGACGGCGGTGGTCCGGCAACTGCTCACTGGCCAAGCCGCGCCCCTGCCCGCAACAATGGGATCGCCGCCGAAGCCTCACGCAAGCCGGTGAGCTAACTCCCGCCAGAAGGACACCACCACGCATGGGACGCGAAGAGATAGCAGCGCTGATTGCCGTACTCCAGGATCTCCAGACGAAGGGGCCATCCAGCCCTGCCATCGGGGTATGGCACATCCACCTCGATAAGAAACGCTCAGCCTTCGTCTTCGACAAGTGCGAAAACGAGGGGTACTGCGAAGAGCGGCCGGCCGTCATTTCGATGACGGGCGAAGTGCTGGACGCCGGGGGCCCGCTCTTCGGATAGAAGCTCGCCCGCGCTGTCGCCTGGAATGGCAGGGCGCCCAGTGTGCCTTTCCACATCCGCGGTGCTCTTGTAGTATTCGTGTGGCCAGCCCCGGACAGGGCATGCTGGATTTTTCAAGAGGAACGGGAACCGCAATGACCTACACGATTACTTCGCCCTGCATCGACGTGCAGGATCAGGCATGCGTCGAAGTTTGCCCGGTGGACTGCATCCACTTCGATGAAGGCGACGACCGCATGCTCTACATCAACCCTGATGAATGCATCGACTGTGGCGCCTGCGAGCCGGCCTGCCCGGTCACGGCGATCTTCGCCGAAGACGACGTACCGGCTGGCGAGGCCGCCTACAAGGAAATCAACGTCCTCTGGTATAGCGACAAGCCTGGCGTGCGCGCCAAGGTTGCGGCACTGAAGCCGGCCTAGTCCGTCCTCTCCGTTTCGATCTCAACACAGGCCGCCCGCGAGGCGGCCTGTGGCTTTTCGGTCCCGATATGCAATCTGCGACTGAACGAACCGAGCCTCTTCCCCCGCGCTCGGCTTCGTTGACCGCACGACCGTTCCCGATAGCATGGAAACGTTGCGTCACGTACGAAGGCGTGGCCAGGAGTACAGGACTGTGGCTGAACGAATGACGCTCGCGGCGATGCCGCGCGTAGTGTTGGGCAAGAAAGTCGCCCGCTTGCGGCGGGCCGGGAAGCTTCCCGCGAATGTCTACGGCAAGGGCCTGGATTCCGTTGCCGTCGAACTCGACGCGCGCGAGTTCGGCCGCATTCTTAAGGTGGGCGGCACGCGCAGCCTCTACGACTTGAAGGTCGAAGGCGAAGGTGGGTCCCGCCCTGTCGTCCTCCGCGGGCTCTCGCGCGCGCATGGCACGGGCGTCCCCATCCACGTCGATTTCTACCAGGTCGATCCCACGAAGCCGATCCAGGCGACGGTCCAGTTGCACTTTGTCGGCGTCGCGCCGGCCGTTCAGGACCTCGCCGGCACGCTCGTGCAGAGCCTCGAGACGGTTGTTGTGCGCTGCTATCCGCTGGCCATCCCGGAGTCGCTTGAAGTCGATCTCAGCCGCCTGGTGAACTTCGAGACAAGCCTCACGGTTGGGGATCTGGTCGCGCCCGAGGGCGTGGAAATCACGACTGACCCCTCGGTCTTCATCGCCTCCGTGGCTCCGCCGCGTATCCGCCTCGAAACGGACGCGGAATAGCCCGCCGTGGCGGCCGTTTACCCATCCGACCCGGCAGACGCCGCGTTCCAGCTTTTCCTCGGCTGGTTCGGTTCGCACTACGCTCGTAGCACGAAGGTCGAATCGTCCCAAAGCGACCAGCAGATTCTCCGTGCCCGCGTGACCGTTGGGCGCAAGTGGTCGCTTGATGCCGTGCTCGTCAACACGCTCGCCGCCGATGCTGACCTGCCCTGGGAAGCCGCCCGCGCGGCCATCGAGCAGCGGTTGGACCAGGCGGGCCTTGCGGTTGCTCTTTGGGCCCCGCGTGGCGCCCGGCCGCCTTCGTCTGAGCCTGGCCTGAGTGAACTGGCGTTCGCGATCGAATCGGCCACGCCGTTGCCCGATGGCCGCAAGGAGATGCGCCACACCGTCAGCCTCTACCTGCGGCGTACCAGCACGACTGGCTCGGTTGTCACCATCCTCGGCGGAATGAGCGCGTTCTGGGCGCAGTTCACCAGCCGCGTGCCCGGCTCGTACCTGCTCAACTCCGCCGAACTGTTCCGGCTCCCGGCCGCCGCCGAAGAGCGCGCCGAACTGGCGGAGCGCATCGTGCTCGCCGCGGGGCAGCCCCTGGCCGACGAATCGCAGACCATCCGCACCGACGACGCCTGGACGGTGAACGACCTCCCGGGTGGCCGATCGACGCTTTTTGGGAGTCCGAAGCCGGACACCGATGAGCAGAGCGCGGCCCTCCGCCGGAACCTGCGCAAGCTCCTGCGCGAGGCCGCGCCGGCGCTCGAATCGAGGGCCGACGCCCGAGCGCTGATCGTCGTTGGGGCGGCTACCTATGCCCAGGAAGAGAAGCTCACCTGGGCGCTGCGGGGAATGGACCCGAGTCTCTATGGGGGGTACGACCTGCTCGCGGTCATCGCCGATGGGGTCGTGAAGCCGCTTCTTCAACCGGGGCGCAGCACGCTGCCGTGGGACGCTCCGCTTCCGTCCTGAGGCGTCAGGCGGCCGGTCGTCGCGCCGAGCCGCGGTTCGCCCGGGCACGCAGCGCGGGGCTGTTCACGAGCAGGCTTTCGCCTTCGCGCCGGGGCCGCTTCGAATCCGTATCCGCGATGGCGGCCTGCAGGTAGAGCGCGGCTTCTTCCTGCTCGTCCGAAACTTCTACGGCGCCACCCCAGACACGGATGTACACCCCCGTGCCATCTGCGTTACGGGCGAAGGGCGCCGCGGAGAGCGTCTTGCGGACTCGTTCGATGAGCGAAAGGCCGCCCGCGCGTTCGCATTCCGTGAGGAGAATCCCGAAGCGATTGCGGTCGAGCCGCACGACAGCATCCGATTCTCGCACGGCTTCGCAGATTACCCCGGCGATGTGCTTGGCGGACGATGGCGGCAACTCACCGGGCTGGCCGGGGCGCCACGAGACCACCTCCGACTGGATAACCCCGAGCGAGCACTTGCGTCCGTAGCGCCGATAACGCGCGATTTCGCGCCCAAGCATGTCGAAAAGCTGTGTCTGGTTGCCGAGCCCGGTTTCGATATCGACGAGGCTGGCCTTCGTGTCCGCGGGGGGCGCCGCGGCCGCTGGCCCGGGGCGGCTCGCGACCCAGGAAAACAGCGCACCTGCTCCGAAGAGTGTGGTCAGGAGCGCGGCGGCGGCGGGGTCATCCGCACCAACCAACGAAATTGTGACTGTGCCGCCGGCCAACATCACAAACGGCGCTGAGAGCCGCACGAGGAAACGCCCGGGTGTTGACTTCATGAACCGTAGGCTACGCAACCGAAGGGCCACCGGAATCCTCCCGATAGGGTCTCGGTGCGAACACCGCGCGCGTGGGTTTGCGCGTGCTGAGCTGCGCCTCGCCGGCCGCCAGCAGTTCGCCCGGCTCGCAGCCGGTCCCGCTCACGACGCCGAAGCGCAGCGAAACCGGAACGTCCGTAATCCACTCGCTGGTGTTCAACCGATCGACTTCGTGCGCGATACGGCGGGCCATGAGTTTGCCGAGATCCAGCCCCGCATTCGGCAGGATGACACCGAAGTCGTCACCCCCGACACGGGCGGCGAAGTCGATGGCGCGTATGCAATGCGCTACCCCGGCCGCAGCCCGCCGGATCATCGTGTCTCCCGCTTCGTGACCGTGCGTTTCGTTCACCATGCGCGTCCCGGTCACGTCCACCATCACGAGGGTTACCGGCTGATGCTGGAGGCGGGCCGCGTCGCACACTTCACGCAGGCGGTCGTCGAACGCGCGGCGGTTGTTGAGACCGGTAAGGTGGTCCGTACGAGCCTCCCGTTCGAGCCAGCGCACCATCGTTTCGCGGCGGCGCCCGGTCCGGCTCTCTTCGACGGCGGCTATCAGCCGGGTCGTCAGTTGCTCGCGGTCGAGGCCGCGCTTGCTGATGAAGTCCTGGACTCCGAGCCTCAGGGCGGGGAGCGCCTCACGTTCATTTTCGCCGCTCGTCAGCAGGACGACGGCGATGTCCGAGTGCTGCTCCCTCAGCAGCCGCACGAATTCGCTGCCCTGTTCGTGCCACAGATCGTAGTCGATGAGGGCCACGTCAAGCGCGTCTTCCGCAAGCCGCTGGATCGCCTCAGCCGAATCGCGCCCCGCGGTGATCCGGAAGTCCACGTCCCCACGGAGGAGTTCGCGCACCACGCGAATGTCCTCCAGCGAGTTGTCCGCGATGAGGACGCGGAGGATCTGCCGGCGGGCGATGGGCTTCGGGCGGGTGTCAACCAGGGATGCCACGGATTCAGTATCGGCAGGGGGCTGAGGTAAATAGAGTGGTAAGAGCGAAAAATAGGGGAAACACCTATGCCGTGAGGCCCCGCTCGTCGGCGTTAGCCCCGGATCCGGCGGTTGCCGCCGCCCTTCGCGCCGCCCACAATCGCGCTAGCACGGCGCGGAGGCACGAAGCATGGACTACACAGACATCATCTACGAGGTTGATGGCTCAGCCGCCGTCATCACGCTCAACCGGCCCGCGCGCCTGAACGCCTGGGGTGGCCGCATGGGCCACGAAGTGCCGGATGCGCTCAACCGCGCCGATAGCGACCGAGCCGTGCGCGGGGTGATCATCACTGGCGCTGGCCGGGGCTTCTGCGCTGGCGCGGATATGGGAATGCTGAACAGCATTGCCTCGGCCGGCGGCGAGGCCGTCGCCGAAGACCCGCTCGCCACGCCCGGCCCGATAGAGGCGAACTACCACCAACGGTTCTCCTGGCCGCTCGCGACCAAGAAGCCGCTGATCGCGGCGGTGAACGGCCCGGCCGCCGGTCTCGGCCTTATCCTCAGCCTCTACTGCGACATGCGCTTCGCCTCGGAGTCCGCCCGTTTTGGGACGGCCTTCGCGAAGATCGGCCTGATCGCCGAGCACGGGGTCAGCTGGCTCCTGCCGCGAGCCGTGGGCACCGGCAACGCGCTCGATCTCCTCTACTCGGCCCGCGTTATTGGCGCCGATGAAGCCCTCCGTATGAACCTCGTCCAGCGCGTCTTCCCCAACGACGAACTGCTCCCCGCGACGAAGGAGTACGTGGCGCAGCTCGCGACGTCCTCGCCGGAGGCTATGCGTGTCATGAAGCGGCTCGTCTGGGACGCGCAGTTCCAGGACCTCGCGCAGGCTATCCAGGGCGCCAACGCGTCGATGCCGCCCACTCTGGCTGGTGAGGATTTCAAGGAAGGGCTGGCCGCGTTCGCGGAGAAGCGGCCGCCAATCTTCCGGGGGGTGGGGGACTAGCCCAACGCTATCGGCCGCCGCTCAGATCTATGGTTTCGCAGAGTTCGACGGTGCCGCCCTCGGCGATGATCGGGCAGCCCTTCGCCAACTCGGATGCCGCGTCCATGCTCTCGGCTGATATGACGCTGTAGCCGGTGGCCGGGTTTGCCCCGCCGCCTTCGCTCGTGCCATCGGATTGGATCGTCCAGGCGCGGCTGGTCGGGGCGCCGCCATCCACGACCGCCGCGCCGAGGGTGGTGAACCAGGCTATCCAGGTGTTCATCGAAGCAGCCTGCGCTTCGGGGGTCTCAGCCATGCTACCGCCGTGGTAGACCAACAGGAATTTCGCCATTGTGGAACTCGCTTTCCGCCGCGCTGACGCGGCCGGGGCATTCTAGCGCAAGCACGCCGCCGCCAGGTCGAGGTTCCTTCACCTCTCGCGGCGCGCTGTGTGGCCACTCTGTCCGCTCTGTCGAGGTCCTCAGACTGGGCCTGACGGGCCCGCTGTAGCCATCCGGTGAAGGCGTTACCGTTTGTCCACCTTCCAGGCACTCGTTTCGTTCCCAGCGTCGGGCGTACAACATTGGCGTGCTCTCCTGCGCCCCCAGGCAGAACCGGAGGTGCGCAATGTCCCAGTCCGAAACGGAGAATCCATCCACAACGACCATCTGTCTCTGGTGCAACCGCGTGGCGCACTGGGGCAACCGAACCATCCAGTATGAAGTGTGTGACGGCTGCGCCCCGCGCGCGCTGGACGCGGTCGATATGCTGAACGCCCGCCGCCGCTTGCTGCGGACCATCCCCCAGGAGCGGCCGCGGCTGCGGGCCGTCCGCTAGCCGCCTATGCCGCGTCCGCTTCGTCCGCCGGTTTCGGGAACGGGCGGGCGAAGGTGAACGCGCTCGCCGTTGGCCCCCCGGCCCGCAGCTGGTCGAGCCGCCGCCTCGCTTCATCCACGCTCGGCTGGTGGCCAGCTCGCACCCACCACAGGACCACGACCGCGTCCGTCAGCTTTTCGAACCAGCGCGCCCGTGAGCGCAGGTAGCCCGTGTGCGCGCTCGAATAGACGAACGCCCGCAGGGCCTCCAGCGACTCCCAGATCGACATGTTGACGAGCATGAAGTCGTCGTCGAGGGGACGGAGAGAAGTCGCGTCGTTGCCCTCGCCCACCAGTCGCCAGATGAAGCCGGGGCTCGCATCGCCGAGCGCGTTAACGGGGTCGAGCGGCGCGACGAACTCGGCCATCGCCGGCGTGTCGAGCGGCGCGAGGATGCGCCCGACGTTCGTGCCCTGCCGATGCTGTCATGCCGCCAGTACAGGCGAAGCGCGACTGCGCCAACCGCGACCGCCGCTACCATGGGCCGGTGGAAGCATGGTCGTTCGACGGCGAAGCCTGGACCGCAGGCGAAAAGGCGGGCGCGACGCTGCGCTGGTTCTCCCTCTGCGGCAGCGACCAGGATGACCTGGAGGAGTTGGCCAAACGCTTCGGCCTGCACCCGCTAGCCGTCGAAGACTGCCTCTCGCCGCGCACGCACGCCCCCAAGATTGACGAGTTCAGCGATCACCTCTTTTTGGTTCTGCTCGCCGCCCAGCCAGGGAGCGAGGCGCCGGGGCTCGAAGAGATCGACGTCTTCCTTGGACACGACTTCGTTATCACCTACTCGGACCACCGCGAGACCGAGATCGAGGCCGTGCTTCAGCTGCTGCGAAGCGGACGCGGCATCCGCCCGGGCGCGGACGGCGTGGTCTACGAGATTGCGGACCGGCTGACAGACGCCTTCCTTCCAGAAGTTCACGGGATCGCCGACCAGCTAGACGCGATTGAGGCGAACATCCTGGCCAACCCGTCGGACCGCATGCACAGCTTCCATGTCGTCGCCTTGCGCTCCCACGCCGGGCAGATCCGGCGCTTCCTCGGCCCGCAGCTGAACGTCATGCAGCGGCTGAGCCGTGGCGAGTTCGCCTACGTGTCGGAGGCGAACCGCATCTATTTCCGCGACATCTACGACCACCACGTGCGGCTGGATATCGCCCTCGAAGGCGTTCGTGACGATGCCGAAGTCGCCCTCTCGACCTACCTGAGCGCCGTGAACAACCGCATGAGTGAGATCGTAAAGGTGCTCTCGCTCGTCGCCGCCCTGGCCCTCCCGGGGACGGTAATCTCGGGGATCTTCGGCACGAACTTCGATAACGTGCCCGGCCTGCACAACAGCTGGGGCTTCGTCGTGATGATGGTCGGGATGGGCGGCGTCGCCGGCGGGATGCTCCTCTACTTCTGGCGCAAAGGCTGGCTGTAGGGGGCAAGTACGGACAGTCCAGCACGAACGGCTATCAGTACCGCGACGGAGACGGAGCGGCGGCTGACGCCCGAACGGCGCAAGGGGCCTGCCCCGGACGCCCGCCCGACCCGACGGACAGTACCGCGACCCCACGGGAGCGGCCCGTTGACACCGCTCGCCGTCCGGGAGCCCCGATGAGTTCAGGACCGGCATGTGCGCTCAGGGCGTCGTGGGGTGCGGGGCCGCCACTCCCTATCGGTCGCGGTGCTGATAGCCGACGGCGGCTCACGCCGCAGAACCGTCGGGGCCGCCGCACCGTGGCCCGAGCGCGGCCGGTCCCAACCCGGTAGACTTCGCCCAACTACCCACGAACCCGAGGACACCATGGACTTCGAACAGATCACCTACGAACAGCGCGGCAAGGTTGGGCTGATTACCCTCAACCGCCCCGAGAAGCTCAACGCCTGGACCCCGAAGATGATGGCGGAGATGCGCCAGGCGATGGACGCCGCGGTCGCCGAGCCTTCGATTTCCGCGATTGTCGTTGCGGCCAACGGGCGCGGCTTCTGCGCGGGGGCGGACATCAGCCAGGTCTTCGCCAAGCGCGTCGAAGCAATCGAATCCGGCGACGACAACGCCGACGCCGCCACGACGGCCGCTGGCTCACGAAGCTGGGTCGATTATCTCCGCACGTTGCCCAAGCCGACGATCGCCGCCGTGCAGGGCGCCGCGGTCGGTATTGGCGTCACCCAGATCCTGCCGATGGACATCCGCATAGCCGCGGACAACGCCCGCTTCGGGTTCTTCTTCGTGAAGATGGGCCTGATGCCAGAACTGGCCAGTTCGGCCCTGCTCCCGCAGATGGTGGGCATGTCCCGCGCCATCGAGTGGTGCCTCACGGGGCGCATGATTAGTGGCGTCGAGGCGAAGGAAGCCGGCCTCGTCAGCGAAGTCGTGCCCGTTGACCAGCTGCTGGAGCGTGCGCTCGCCCTCGGTGAGACGATCGCGAACAACCCGGGCCCGGCGATGCCCGCGATCCGCAAGCTGCTCATCAACAACGCCCACAACGATGACATCGCCGCCGTTCAGCGCTCGGAAGGCGCCGCCCTCGAAGCCGCCTACCGCACGCCGGAGCACAAAGAGGCGATCGCCGCGTTCATGGAGAAGCGCACCCCGAACTTCGCCGCCCTCGCCCACTGATCCGTAATCCGTCGCCCGCGGAGCGCGGGTCGCTCCGTGGACCCCTGGGCGGAGCGAAAACAGCCCAAGCGCCGGGCCGCGGTACAGGGGGCGTACGCGCCAACTGAGGGGCGCGGCTCCCCCGCGGACATGTTCAGCCGGGGAACGCCCGCGCCACTCGTCAGACGTCGAACCCCATGCCGGCGGCGGAGGGCGTGGCGGCGTCGCCGAAGCGCTCCCTCAGCGACGTTCCGAGCCGCGCCATTCGCCCCCGGTAGCGTTCACTTGCCAGGGCTTCGGTGGTCATGATCACGCCGTCTTCCGGCGGGTCGCGGTAGTACTGCTTGCGCTCGCCGACCTCCCAGAAGCCGTAGCCGCTGTACAGCGCGCGCGCCGCCGTGTTCGAAGCCCGGACCTCGAGCGTCGCGGCGGTCATGCTGTAGGCGGCCGCGACCGTCACGAGAGCATGCACCAAAATGCGCCCGTAGCCGTTCCTCCGCTCATGCGGGAGTACCGCAACGGTCACGACATGCGCCTCGTCGTACTGGAGCCAGAGTCCGGCGAAGCCGACGGCCTCCCACCGATGTGCCGCGGCACGTTCGAGGAGCACGTAGCGGGCCGCGCCGTTGTGGCGCAGCTCGCTTTCGAACGCCGTCGCGGACCAGCCTTCGTCGAAGGACTCTCGTTCGATCGCCTGGGCGGCTGCGAGGTCCGCGAGCACCAGCCGCCGGACACGGATGCGTGGACTGGTTGGCGCCATAGCCGGATCGTAGCACCGGGCGGAAGATTGGAACGCGAGAAGATGTCCGAACGGCGCGCGCTGGTGGTGGCGAACGGCGAAAGCCCGTCACTGGCGCTCGTCCGGTTGCTGGCCGAAGGGGTCGACCTCGTCGTCGGAGCGGACGGCGGCGGCGACCTGGCGCTCGCTGCCGGGCTCATACCGGCGATTGTTGTCGGCGACCTTGATTCGCTCAGTGACGCCGGGAGGATGCGTATCGGCGCGGACCGCTGCCTGCGGATCGACGACCCCGATACGACGGACCTCGAGAAGGCGGTCCAGTACTGCGTTGAAGCCGGCTACCGGCGGATCGACATCGTCGCCGCCGGCGGTGGGCGGGCGG
>JANXYE010000417.1 GCA_025350285.1 Chloroflexota bacterium | reverse complement strand
ATGAGCAGCGGCAGCGAAATCGTGTGCATCTCTCGCTGCACCAGGTCATACGCGGCCTGAGACGCCGCGAGCCGGTTCGCTGGCGGGGCGCCGTGATAGACCAGCGGGTCCCAGGCGTAGGCGGCGACCACGGCCGGGTCGCGGGAAACCGAGCTCGCGGGGAGCGGGCTGGCGGCGGCGCGTTCGGGTCGGGCGCCGGCCGTGGGAGCCGCGGCGACGAATTCATCGACCTCGGTTTGACAGGCCAATGGTCGCTCGGGATAGTGGCCCCACTCGATCCCGATGCCGGGAGCTTCTGGGAGCTAATGCAGATGACAACCACCCTCGCCCGAACGATCGATGACCTCGACATCACGGACCCCGATCGCTGGGCGAGCGAAGGCTATCCGTGGGAAGCGTTCGCGGCCTTTCGCAGAGAGGCGCCCGTCTACTGGTACGACCGGCCCGGAGTGGAGCCTATGTGGGCATTCTTCAAGCAGAAGGAGATGCACTTCATCTCCCGCCATCCCAGGCAGTTCAGTTCAGAGGGCCGGCGCCTCGTGATTGGGCCGACGGCCGAACAACGAGCGCCTGCGGCCGACAGAGACGTGCCCCGGAGCATCATCACCACGGACCCTCCCCTCCACGGACTCCACCGGAACCTGATCAGCCGCCTCTTCACTCCCGCGGGCATCGCCCGCCTCAAGCCCCGTATCGAGCAGATCGTCGACGAAGTCATGGACGATGTCATCGCCGAGAACACGGACCCGGCGACCGGCGTCGGGACGTGCGACTTCGTGCTCGACATCTCCGCCCGCCTCCCCCTCTATCTCACCTGTGAACTGCTGGGCGTCCCGCGAGAGGACGCGCCCCGGATGTTCGAGCTCACCAACATCACCCTGGGCGCCGCCGATCCCGAGTACAACCGTGGAAAGTCACCGCAGGAGGCCGCCCGCGAAGCCAGCGCCGAGCAGATGGGTTACTTCTTGGAGCTCCTGCAGCGCCGCAAAACGGAGCCCCAGGAAGACATCCCCAGCCTCTACCTCTCCGCCCGCATCAACGGCAATCCGCTCGCGGATGGTCACGTCCTTGCCGAAATGGGCCTCATCATGGCCGGGGGATTCGAAACCACGCGCAACGCGACATCGGGCGGCATGCTCGGCCTGATCCAACACCCCGACCAGTACGAGCGGTTCCTCGCCCGCCCGGCGGAGGTCATGCCCACCTTTGTGGAGGAAGCGCTCCGTTGGTCAACGCCGATCATCCACTTCGGGCGGGATTGCCGCGAAGACACCGAAGTGGGCGGCGTCCTCGTGAAGAAGGGCCAGACCGTTTGCATGTGGTACGCCTCGGGCAACCGCGACGAGGATGTCTTCGACAACCCCGACATCTTCGACATCACCCGCACCCCGAACGAACACGTCACCTTCGGTGGCTTCGGCGAGCATTTCTGTGTCGGCGCGAACCTCGCCCGCCTCTCCATGACGACGATGTACACGAAGCTCTCGGAGCGCTTCGAGCGCTTCGAACTCGCCGGCGAACCGCAGCGCCTCCGGTCGTTCTTTCTCGGCGGGATCAAGCACATGCCCGTGCGGTACCGCGTCCGGTCCTAGCGCTCCGGGTTGTCATCCCAGGAGCGTCTGACGTTCCAAACCGGCGTCTCTATCGAGTCCGCTTGGGCTTCCGGAAAAGTGATGTGAATTGCGATTCACCACACTAGGAGCCGGTTCTCGCGTCTAACCATTCGACGATACAGGCCAGGACCGTCAGCCGCTCCGGCTCGTTCAGAATCTCGTGGTAGAGGCCGTCGTAGAGCTTCAGGGTCTTGTCCGTGCTGATCGCGCGTTCGTAGAGGACCTCGCTCCCGCGGTACGGTACGAGCAGGTCGCCGGTGCCGTGCATGATGAGCAGCGGCGACGAAATCGTATGCATCTCGCGCTGGACGAGGTCGTATGCGGCTTGCGAGGCGGCCAGACGGTTCGGCTTCGGTGGGCCGTGGTAGATCAGCGGGTCGGATTCGTAGGCTGCCACGACGGCCGGGTCGCGCGAAACCGAACTCGCGGGAAGTGGTGCTGGAGGCGGCGCGTTCGGGTCTGGCAGGGGCCGCGGGCCGAGCATCCCGGCGCCGCTGAGGAGGAGGCCGTCGAGTTCCGGCCGCCGGGCGAGCACGAACGAAGTGACGACACCGCCGCCCATGCTATGGCCGAGGAGGAACAGCCTCCGGCCCGTGTTTCTTCCGCGGACCCGGTCGAGGAAGAGGCCGAGGTCGTCGTGGTACTCGTCATAACCGCGAATTTCGACGCGTTCGCCACTCGAATGGCCATGGCCGCGGAGGTCGAGGGCTTCAACCGCATAGCCATGCGCCGCCAGGTGTTGGGCGACGTGTTCGTAGCGTGAGCTGTGTTCCGCGTAGCCGTGGCAGATGGCGAGGACGGCACGTGGTTCGCCGACGGGCCGCCACCACTGTTCGAAGATCGTGACGGCGCCGGTCGATGGGAACGTGGATGTGGCGTGGGTAGTTGTGGCTTCGCTCATGGAACCGTTGTCTTTCCTACCGAGTTGGGTGCGCCGAGAGCGTATAGGAAACGTCCGTTGCCGCCACCTCCCGCTGGATGGAGAACCGGACATTTGTGGAGGAGACATCAGGGCCCATTGAAGGCCGCGGCTAGCGGGGTGCGCGGCTCCTACGCCTGGCGGTAGGCGCGGTGGCGCATGATGATGCTCTGGAGGATGCCCAGCGACATAAACACGCTCACAAGCGAGCTACCTCCCTGGCTCACGAACGGCAGCGGGATGCCGGTCACCGGGAAAAGGCTCACGTTCACGGCCACGTTGATGAAGGTCTGCATCAAAATGAGCACGACGATGCCCACCGCTACCAACTGCCCGGCCGTGTCGCCCGCGATCTGGGCCGCGCGTATCCCGCGCATGAGTAAGAAGATGAAAAGCGCTAACAGGAGCATCGCCCCGGTGAACCCGAACTCCTCTCCGAGCACGCTGAAGATAAAGTCCTTCGTGGGGACCTTCAGATAGGCGAGTTGGGTCTGTTCGCCGTTCGTGAAGCCTTTGCCGAAGACCTGCCCCGAACCGACCGCGATCTGCGATTGGATGACGTTGTAGCCCGCGTCGAGCGGGTCCTGTTCGGGCCGCACGAGCACGTCGATGCGCTTGATCTGGTAGTCCGCCACGGCGAAGGTCCAGACGAAGGGCAGGACGGCCAGGCCGATGGACGCAAGCACGATCAGGTGGCGCCGGCTGACGCCCGCAACCAGTACGACGCCGAGCCAGATCCCGAAGAAGGTGACCGTGGTCCCGAGGTCCGGTTGGATGAACACCAGGAGAGCGGCCGGGAGCACGATGATCAGCGAGATGACCATCGCCTTTACTTCGCGGGCGTCGCCCCCGTGCTCGCTGAAGAAGCGGGCGAGCAGCAGGATTGTCGCGAGCTTCGCGAACTCGGACGGCTGAAGCTGGATGGGCCCGATGTTGAACCAGCGCGTCGACCCATAGGCCGAATGCCCGAGAAACAGGAGGGCCAGCAACGAAAGGATCGAGAGGATGTAGAGCGCCCACGAGTAGTGCGTGAGGAAGTGATAGTCCAGCTTCGAAAACACCAGCATCGTGGTGAACCCGGCGACCGCGAAAACTATCTGCTTACCCACCGGGTTGTTGAAGCTCGCGAACGGGCCGTGGTAGCTCTGTGCCGAGCCGCTGTAGATGAGCAACAGGCCGTAGACCACGAGCAGGACGGCGGGCAGCACGAGCAGATAATCGAAGCGGTCCCAACCCCGGAAGGGGCTTCCGCCCCTGCGTCCGCCGTAGGCGAGCGTGCTCATGGCTTCTTCACCTCAGCGAAGAAGTAGCTCAGGATCTGGCCACCAAGCGGGGCGGCTTTGTCGCCACCGATGCCGCGGTCGAAGTAGACCGTCACGACTACTTCCGGATCATCGAAGGGGGCGTAGCCGGTGAACCAGGCGTGTTGCGCCAGCGTGCCGTCCGGGAGGTTGAACTCGGCCGTGCCCGTCTTGCCGGCGATGTCGAGCCCGGGCTGGTAGGCTCTCGCGCCGGCGCCGCCGATAACCGATTCGTGCATCCCCTTGCGCACTTCGGCGAGGTTGCGGTCGCTGACGGCGACCTGGGTCCAGTCTGGCTCGATCGTCCGGACCACCTGGCCGTCGGCGCCGACGATCGCTTTCGCGACGTGGGGCGTGAGGAGCTTGCCCCCGTTGGCGACGGCGGCGGTCATGCGCGCTATCTGCAGCGGCGTCGCCGTGACGTCGCCCTGGCCGATGCCCATAAAGCAGGTGTCGGCATAGTGCCAATCGGTGGAATCGCGGCCCTCACCAGCGTGCACGCGCTTTTTCCAGGCCGGGTCCGGGATGATGCCGGGCGCCTCGCCACCAACGTCGATGCCCGTGAGCCGCCCGAGTCCGAATTGCCGGGCATAGTAACCGAGCACGACGGCCGACGTTTCGTCGTCCTTCCCCAGGCCACGGCTTTCGCCAAGGATCCCGCAGGAGATCATGAACATGTAGATGTTGGAGGACCAGGCGATCGCCTGGGTGAAGTTGATGTTCCCATGCGCCTTCCAATCGATGAGCGGGTAGAGCACGCCGTTCTCGCCCTTCACCTCCAGCACTTTCGGGATGAAGCGCGAGGTCGCTGGCGTGACGCGTCCGGTTTCCAGGCCAGCGGAGGCGGTGATGAGCTTGAAAGTGGACCCGGGCGCGGCCGGGTTGAGGGCCTTGTTGAGCAGCGGCTTCTGGGCCTCGTCGTGGTTCAGGGCGTTTATCTCCGCCGCCCGCTTCTCGGGTTCGACGAAGACGTTGTTGTCGTAATCGGGAATCGAAACCAAGGAGTAGATCTCGCCAGTCTTCGCGTTCATCACGACCGCCGCCGCGACCGAGGCGTCGCCGTTGACCCGGTCGCCGGCCATGTGGTCATAGAGCAACTCGGTGACGAAGCGCTGCAGGCCGGAGTCGATAGCGAGCTGAACGCCGTTGCCCGGCACCGGGTCTTTCGACTTCAGGGCCTGGACGAGGCGGCCCTGCGCGTCCTGCTCGGCGGCTGTCGCGCCGGGGGCGCCGCGCAGGTCGGTCTCGTAGTAGGACTCGATCCCGGCTTTGCCCACCGGCTCGTTGAGCTGGTAGCCCTTGCTGGTCAGTTGGGCGTGCTCCTCTTTGGTTTGGGGCCCGATAAACCCGAGCATCGCGCTGAACTCGTTGCCTGCCGGGTAGCGCCGGCCGGGGCTGACGTCAAGCCGTACACCTTTCAGGTCGGCTGAGGCCTCTTCGAGCCGGAGCGCCTGGTTCTGGGTCAGGTACTTGCGTACCGGTACGTTGATGTAGCCGCGGCCGTCGATCTCCTGGGTCTTGACCATGCTGTCGATTTCGAGGGCGGGCACCCCGATCAGCTGTTCGAGGCGCAGGTAGATCTTGTAGCGCTCGTCGCGCGTCTCCGGGAGGAGTTCGGGCAGGATGATGGCGGTGTAGACGGGTACGTTTTCGACCAGCGGCTCGCCGTTGCGGTCCGTGATGAGCCCCCGCGGCGCGAGCTTGATCTGTTGCGTGATGTGGTTTTCGCGCGAACGGCGGGCGTACTCATCCCCCTGGATGATCTGCATACGAAACAGCTGGGCTATGAGGATGGCGAACATCACCACGACCGCGACGCGCAAGGCCGCGAGGTTCCCGTGGGGGCGGTTCCGGGTTGGGCCGCCGCCGCCGTGACCTGTGCTCCAGCCATCATCGAGAAAGCTCATGTGACCCATCCTGTCCGGCGCAGGCTCAAGGAGCGACCCGTGCGACCGGCCAGACGGCAGGGTATGTAAAGCAACGTGACCAGGAGGGCGTCCAGCACCAGACCCGGGAGCAAGATGGCGCCGATAAGGTCACCCGGCGCGAACTGGGCGCCCTGCACGAAGGCGGCGGTCCCGAGCAGGCCACGCGCCCAGAGGCCCGTGGCGAGCGCGGCCAACAGCGTCCGCAGGTAGCGGTTCAGGGGCATCCCGGTCTCTCCCAGGCCGTAGGCGAGCGGGAGAAACGGCAGATAGGCGAGCAGGAGCAGGCCGGGCGCCCGGCTGGTACTGAAGCCGAGGAACAGGGCGATCAGCGGCACCGTCCACATTGTCGCTTTCGGGCCGGCCAGCAAAGCGGTGAAGACGATGACCAGCAGCCCCAGGTCGGCGACGGCGGCGTCCAGCGGAAAGAGCGGGGCGACCGTGACCTGGGCCATGACACCGAACCCGGCGAAGAACACGACGAGCGCGCCTTTCATGGCGCCGCCCCGACGTCCTGGGGGACGAAGCTGGTGATCACGAGCACGGTCGTTGCCGTCGCGAGCCGCACCAACGACTCCACCTTCACCGTGCGGAAGAGGTCCTGGGGCGTGCCCGTGACCTCGGTCACCTTGCCAATGGGGATGCCCGCCGGGAAGCGTCCGGTGAGCGCCGAGGTGACGATATTGTCCCCCACCTTCACCTCGGCCTGGGCGAGTTCGAAGGCGATGCCGCGGTTCGCGGTCCCCTGGATAACGCCGGAAGCCTTCGTTTGCAAGTCTTCAGAAGCGATCTTGCTCTTGCTATCTGAGATGAGGCGGACGAAGGCCTGGCCCGGCGTGGCCTTCGTGACGGTGCCCATGAGCGTGCCCTGCGCGGAGATGACGACCTGCCCGACCTTCACGCCGCTGCTCGTTCCACGGTCGATCACGACCACGTCCGTAAAGGGCGAGGCGTCCCGGTGGACGATGTTCGCGGCGACTCGGACCTCATCGGGCCTCCCCTCGGTCAGCTTCAGCGCCTCTTCGAGGTCCTTGACGCGGTCGGCGGCCTGCTGAAGCGTGACGTTCTGGACCTGAAGCGTTTCGACCTGTAAGCGGAGCCGGTTGTTCTCCTCCTGCAGGCTGGAGGTGTCGCCCGCGCCAGAAAGGAGCGAGGCGACGGGCCGGAAGGTGCCGCTCAGGAGTCTCTCAAACGGAGAGGTAACGGTGAGGAAAACACCCTGAAACGGGCTTAACACGCCGACCTGGCTGGCGGCGGTCAGGAGCACGGCGAGGCCCACCATCGCCGCAACCCACCACGTATAGCGTTGAAAAATCACCATAAGACGAACCGTGGAGCGGATTCGATGCTAGCGTCCGGGCCTGCGGGACGCCAACTGCGATTCGACCTTGCTTAACAGTGCCCGCTCTTCGAGGACTTCACCCGCGCCACGCACAACGCAGAGCAACGGGTCTTCAGCAACGTAGACCGGGAATCGCGTCTCCTGGCTGAGCCGCCGGTCGAGCCCGCGCAGGAGCGCCCCGCCGCCCGCGAGGGCGATTCCGTGGGCCATCAGGTCGCTGACAAGCTCCGGTGGGGTGACTTCGATGGTGGAGCGGACGGCTTCAACGATGGCGCTAATCGAACCAGCGAGGGCGTCGCGGATCTCGACCGTACTTACCTGCACCGCCTTGGGCAGACCGGTGGCGAGGTCGCGGCCGCGGATGTCGATCATCTCCTCTGGCTCCAGGGGGGCAGCCGAGCCGGCGAGCTTCTTTATCTCTTCGGCGGTGCGTTCGCCGATGAGGAGGTTATGCACCTGGCGGGCGTAGGCGATGATGTCCTGGTCCATTTCGTCGCCCGCGACGCGGATGGACGTGCTGACGACCATGCCGCCAAGCGAGATGATGGCCACCTCAGTCGTGCCGCCGCCGATATCGACGATCATGCAGCCGGCCGCCTCCATCACGGGCAAGCCAGCGCCGATTGCGGCAGCCATCGGCTCTTCGATGAGGAAGCATCTACGCGCGCCAGCGTTCAGGGCGGCATCGTGGACGGCGCGCTTTTCCACTTCCGTGACCCCGCTCGGGATGCCGACGACGACCCGCGGCTGGGCCAGGAAGCTGCGGTCGTGGACCGCGCGAATGAAGTAGCTGAGCATCTTTTCGGTGACTTCGAAGTCCGAGATCACGCCGTCGCGCAGGGGCCGCACGGCGATGATATTGGCGGGCGTGCGGCCCACCATGCGTTTCGCTTCGGCGCCGATAGCAAGGATCTTTTTCGTCACTCGATCGATCGCCACAACCGACGGCTCATCAATGACGATGCCGCGGCCCTTGACCATCACCAGTGTGTTGGCGGTGCCCAAATCGATCGCAATATCATGCGACAGAAAGCCGAAGAGGCTGGAGAGAGGATTAGAGAATGCCAAC
>JANXYE010000681.1 GCA_025350285.1 Chloroflexota bacterium | reverse complement strand
TATCAACCGTCGCCGCATCCTCCGCGATCCGCACGGGGTCGTGCAGCGGCAACAACAGCACGTTCGTGCCAATGCGGGCGCGCGTGGTGCGGGCCGCTATGGCCGCGCAGATGGGCAACAGCGAAGGCGAATAGCTGTCGTCGATGAAGTGGTGCTCGCTCGTCCAGATGGTGTCGAAGCCGAGCGTTTCGGCGTAGGCGATGTGATCGAGCGTCTGGGCATACAGTTCGGCGGCCGGGCGCGTCCACGGCGCCGGGTTGCGAAAGTCGTACCACAGTCCGAAGTTGATCTCGCGTCCAGCGATGAGCGTCATGGAAGCGCATTGTACGCGACTACGGTAAAGACGGGATAGGCCGCCAGCCGCGCCCGCCCGGCCAGGAACCCGAGTTCGAGCGCGAACCCGAAGCCGCAGGGCAGGCCGCCGATCAATTCCACGAGCTTCGCCGTGGCCAGCGCCGTACCGCCCGTGGCGAGCAGGTCATCGACGATGTAGGCACGCGTCCCCGCGGCCATCGCGTCTTCGTGGATGTCGAGCCTGCTCTCGCCGTATTCGAGCGAGTACTCCACCGAAAGCCGCGCCGCGGGGAGCTTGCCCGGTTTGCGCACGAGCACCAACGGCAGGCCCATGCGGTCGGCCAGCGGCGCGCCAAAGATGAACCCACGCGACTCGATCCCGACGATGCACTGCGCCCCGCGCGCCGCCGCGTCCCCCTGGAGCTGGTCGAGGACCTCGTGGAACGCGGCCGGATCGGTGAGCACTGGCGTGATGTCGCGGAAGAGGATGCCCGGCTGGGGAAAGTCCGGCACGTCCCGGATGAGGCGCTTCAGGTCCATGCGCGGATGATACGCGGGCTGACCGTCAGGGCGTGATGACGTCGAGGCCGGTGATCCGGGAGAAGTGCCGCAAGTTCCGGGTGAGCAGCGGGAGCTTTTCCGCAATGGCGATTCCGGCGATCAAGAGGTCGGCCAGCGGAAGCGGGTTCCCGCTCGCGCGGAGAGCGCGGTTGATATTGGCAGCCTCCAGCGCTGCCTCGTCCGAGAGTGTGAGTATCCTGATCGACCCAAACAGTTGGTCGGCCGTAAGTCGCTCGCTATCGTTTCGGACGCCGGAATATATCTCGAACCGGCTGATGGTGCTCGTGACCAGCATTCCGGCCCGTCGCAGTCGTCTAACCGCGTCCGCCCCCGGGCCTCGGTTATGGAGGAAGTCGATCAGCACGTCGGAATCCGAAAGCGTCACCTCCACGGCTGGTTTCTCATGGCTGCGACGCGTGCCGCGAAGGCGTCGCCTTCCGGCCCTGCGAGCGATCCCTGAAGCTCCAGGAACATTCGCTTCCGCTCTTCCTCCGAAAGCTCTTCGGCGGGAGGCTTGTTGCGCGACTCCCTTATCGAACGCAAGAAGTCCTGCGTCATTTCGGCGATCTCCTCTGGCGACGCGCGTTCGCAGTCGTCGATCGTTGGCTCGCTAGCCTCACCCTCCGCCAGCCAGTCCCGAAGCGCGGCATTGACGCGTGACGCAAGCCCCAGGTCGGGCTCAGGTCCCGGGTAGTAGCCAAATTTCGCGAGAACGCCCTCTTCGATGTCGATCAGCATCGTTGCCTCCGAGATCCAGTATCGCACATTCGCTTCGCGCTTCGTTACATCGCCCGCCCGCGATACCCTCGCGGCCATGACCGCCCAGATCATCGATGGAACCGCTATCGCCGCCGATATCCGCGCCGAAGTCGCCGCTCGCGTCGTCACCCTCAAGACGCACGGCATAACGCCGGGACTCGCGGCCGTCCTCGTTGGCGATGACGCCGCCTCGCTGAGCTATGTCTCGGGCAAGGCGAAGGCCTGCGCTGAGGCTGGCATCTTCAGCGAAACGTTCCGTCTCCCGGCCGAGACATCGCAGGGCGAGCTGCTCGACCTGCTCGCCCGGCTCAACGCCGACCCGCGCTTCCACGCGATTCTCCCCCAGCTCCCGCTCCCCCCGGGGATCGACGAGCGCACGATCATCGACGCTATCCTCCCGGCGAAGGACGTTGACGGCCTCCACCCGGCGAACCTCGGCCGCCTCACCCGCGGCCAGACCGATGGCGCCATCCCCTGCACGCCGCACGGCGTCCAACAGCTCCTGATGCGGACGGGCAACGACCCGGCGGGCAAACTCGTCGTCGTCGTCGGCCGTTCGACCCTCGTCGGCCGCCCGCTCGCGGTCCTCCTTGGTAACAAGGGACCCGGCGCGAACGCGACCGTCACCGCCTGCCACACGGGCACCCCCGATATCGGCCGCTTCACCCGCGACGCCGACATCATCGTCATGGCCGCCGGCCGGGCGAACACGCTGACGGCAGACATGGTCCGGCCCGGCGCGGTCGTCATCGATGTCGGCACCAACCGCCTGGACGACCCGACCCGCAAACGCGGCTGGCGACTGGTCGGCGACGCCGATTTCGAGGCCGTCAAGGAAGTTGCCTCCTGGATCACGCCCGTCCCCGGCGGCGTCGGCCCGATGACCATCGCCATGTTGCTGGAGAACACGGTCCGAGCGGCGGAGCGGTCCGCCGCAAGTACCGAGTACCGAGTTCCGAGTACCGAGTCCGGGGGCAGTACCGAGTTCCGAGTACCGAGTCCTGACGAGACCGGGCAGGTGGTCCCCTGGACCGTCGCTTCGACTACTCCGAGCGGGGCTCACTCGCGCGTACTCGGTACTCGGCCCTCGCCGTTCGGCTAGGGCTGCCCGCATGGGTGATCCGGCGCCGCGCCGTTAGGCAGAC
>JANXYE010000677.1 GCA_025350285.1 Chloroflexota bacterium | reverse complement strand
CAACGCTCCCCGCGCTGACGGCGGCGTCGTCCGCGGCCGGGATATCGCTCGTCGCGGCGCGCGTCGATCACGTCCACGGGCAGGGGACCGTAGCCGCGAAGGGCGACCTGCTCACGTTCGCCACTGCGCCACAAGCCCTCGCCGCCGGTGCGAACGGCCTCCAGTTGGTCGCCGATTCCGCCCAGGCCAGCGGCCTCAAGTGGGCCGCACCAGGCGATGTTGCCCGTACCGCCAGCCTCCTCGACGTGGTGAACAGCGTCGCCGAAACGTCGCTCTTCTCGTTCTCCGTGCCCGCTAACACCCTGGGCACGAACCGCATGCTCCGCCTCACCCTCTTCGGTGACTACCTCAACAACAGCGGCGCCACCCGCACGGTCACATTCAAGGCGAAGTACGGCGCGACGACGCTGTTTAACGACGCCACCCTCGCGCTCGCGGCCAGCGCATCCCGCCGTCCCTTCCGTTTCGAACTCCAACTGGCAAACCAGGGCGCGACGAACGCCCAGGTGCTCTCGGGGCTGATCTCGCTCGGCCTCGCCGGCGGCACGACCAGCGGCCTCGGCGACCTCTCCGCCCTGCCCGCGCTGATGAACCACATCTACGGCGCCAGCGCCGAGGATTCGACCAACGCAAAAACGCTGGAGCTGACGGCAACCCACTCCGCCGCCAACGCCTCGCTCTCGATTCGCCGCCAATACGCGTGCCTCGAACTCGTGTGAAGTCACCCGCCAGCTAGCTGAGCGCCGCCGAGTGGCACACAAGGCCGCCGAGCACCAGGACGTGCGCGAGGAGAGGGAGGCCCGTGGCCCAACCGGCGACCGCCACCATGCCACCGTTCGACCGCGGCACGTCTCGAAGACCCGGGGCGACAATGTGCTCAAGACGGATCATCACGTCTCCACCCCCGAGCGACGTTTCACTGGCGACCGAGTGGCTCCCGGCTAACAACGCATCGAAGAGCGCCCCCGCCGCCGCCCCGTCCCTGAGCGCCTGCTCGTCCGCCGCCAACTCACTCCTGGCAATCAGCCGCTGACAGAACATCCGGACGGGCGATACACCAGGGAATGCCCGCTCCAAGGCTACCACCAGGAAGCGCCAGCGCGTTTCATTGGCGGCGACGTGGGCGCGCTCGTGCAGCAGCGCCGCACGAAGCATCTCTCCTGTCAGCGCTTCTTCGGCGCCCGCGGTCACATAGACGGTCGGCCGTCGAAGTCCGGCGGTGAATACGCCAAACTCCGAGCTGTCGACCCTTCGGTAGGGCATGTCTTCAAACGAAGCGTGTCTCGCGCCCGCGGAAAGCTGACGCAACGCCGCGGCTGCCAGCGAGGAGCGCAGTAGCCCTCCCGTCGCGGCGGCGATCGGGAAGATGGCCGCGATGGCGATCGCACCCAGCGCCAGCAAGCCCCAATCGAGCACGCTCGCCATCGACCGTCCGGCGTCCATCGACCGGACATGAACGGACAGTGCGTGCACCGTGACGAGCGGCGCGACCACCACGGCACAGAGCGCCGCGGCGACCAGGAAGCGGTCCCATCGCGTCATGGCGCGTCCTTTTCGAGGCGGCGGCGGAGCGATGCGACCGCCGCCGGGTCGAGCTTGCGCGCCTCGACGAGAAACGCCGCCAGGCCGGTCTCGCCAAGCTCCAGCAGGGTGGCCGCCAGGCGCCGGCCCTGACGTTCGGCGAAGTCATCTCGGGTCAAGGCAGCCGAGTACACGTGCCCCCGTCCAGCTTCGATACGGCTCGCGAAGCCCTTCCGGTGAAGCCGCTGCAAGACGGTCAGGATGGTTGTGTAGGCCAATCCCCGCGGACGTCCCACAAGGTCGTGGACGCCGCGCGTGGGAAGAGGGCTTCCATCCCAGAGGACGTTCATAACCGCCTGTTCGAGTTCGCCAAGGCTGGACTTGTCTTGGGGGGCCATCACCGGTACGGTAATCCTACTACATAGTGTAGTGGAAGTGTCTCGATGAAACTTGTCGTTTTCGGCTTTTTCCTGGCGTTCGCCGCGTTCGGTCTAGCGGCCTGCGGCGGAGGCGACTCTTCGCCCACGGTAGAGGTTGAGCTTACGAACTGGGCGGTCAGGCCATCGCAATCCCAACTAGCGGCCGGGAACGTGACGTTTAAGGCCATCCATCCGATGGAGCACCAGGGCATGGGCATGTCCAGCGAAGGTGGAGCCACGCACGAACTCATCGTGGCCGCCGAGGATAGCGCCGGCTCCGGTACGTTCGGCCGGGTTCTGCTCAAGCTCTCGGAGATCAAGCCCGGGGAGAGCAAGTCCGGCAGCGTGAAGCTCGCTCCTGGCACCTACGAACTCTCCTGCCAGGTCGGCGAAGAGGTCGCTGGCAAGCTGGTCGCGCACTACGCCAAGGGGATGCACACAACGATCACGGTCTCCTAATACAGGGGCGGGCGAGGATAAATATCGTGTCCCGTAAGGCGAAGCCAGCGCGCGGCAAACCGCCGCCACCCTCTACCGGAGTCGGGTCAGCCCGTGGTTTCGAACCCGAGACCGGTCTGCCTACCTACCTGCATCCGCCAGGAGGGTCGGCGGCCGCGCACGGCCCCGGGGTGGCCTCCATCATCGGTGGTATAACCCTGATGTTCGCCGCCTATTTCATCGCGGAAGCCTCACTCGCGCGCCAGGCCCACGCATGGCACTGGTTGGCGGCGGTGGTTGGCGCACTCGTCGGTGCGTTCGGCGCGGCTCTCGGCGAGCGAGCATGGTCTCGCTGGCGCGCGTGACTCTCCGGCCACGCGTCAGCATCCCCGTCGCGGGACGTTAGCCTTTCGTAAGCCTTGCTTCGCGGTACGGCACTACCGTAGGCGTGATGGACACGGATGCGTTTCAGTGCGAGGCCGGCGTCCTCCTCCCGTCGCGCCTCTGGCTCTACACAAATTACGACTGCAATCTGAGCTGCACGTACTGCGTCGCCGAATCCCATCCGCGCGCGGAGCGCAGGGCGATCCCGCTGGCGACCTTCCAACAGCTCATCGCGGAGGCCGACGAGGCCGGATTCACCGAGTTCTTTCTGACCGGTGGCGAGCCCTTCATCCTCCCCGATATCCACGAACGCATAGCGTCCGCGATAGAGCGCCGTCCGACTACGGTGCTCACGAACGCGATAGTCATCAGCGGTCAGCGCCTGGAACGGTTGCTCCCGCTGCGCGATTCAAGGCTCACTCTCCAGGTGAGCCTCGACGGCGCCCGCCCGGAGCTGCACGACGCCTACCGCGGCCCCGGCGTCTGGGCGAAGACGGTCGACCGTATCCGCGAACTCGTTTCCCTCGGCTTCCATGTCGCCATCGGCGCCACGGAAACGCCAGCCAACACGGGCCACATCGACGAACTGCGCATCTTCGTCGCCGCGCTTGGCGTTGCCGAAGAAGATTTCTTCGTCCGCCCGTTGGCCAAACGCGGGTTTTCGAGCGAAGGGATTGAGCTTGGCGCCGCCGACATCGTCCCCGAACTCACCGTCTCGAACGAGGGCTTCTACTGGCACCCCCTCACCACCGGGCCGGATCTGCTTTTGACGAAGCGCCTCTTTCCCCTCCGGGATGCGCTCAGCCTGCTCCACACTCAGTATCACGCCGTGCTGCGGTCTGGCGGCCGGCCCCGGCCCTTCAAGTGAGGATAGCCAGCGTGCCGGTCCGGCACGGGCGCCAGGAAACCCAACCTCAAGGAGCTGAACTGATGACTGTCCGTGGCTATGTTCTGATCGAATGCGACCAAACACGGGTCCTGGAGCTCAAAGAATCGCTCCCCCTGATTGAGCTGGACGGCTCCCGCATTACGGCCATCGATGCGGTGGCGGGTCCGTGGGACCTGGTCGCCCAGGTGGAGAGCACCGACTTTCAACAACTTGGCAGGTGAGTGACCGAGGGGATCGCGGGCGCCGGTGGCGTCCGCCGCACGCTCACCCTCCTGGCGCTCTAAGGAGGGCACTATGACTCTGGCCAATCGCGCGTCTACCACCCCGCCGGACCTCCTGGGCTGGCGCCGTCAGGCGTTCGGCGTGGGCATCGCCGTCTTCCGCATCATCCTCGGTCTTGTTTTCCTGACGAATGGTCTTTCGAAAGTGGGCTTCGATTTCCCGGTCTTACCCGGCTTCCTGATCAACTACGACGGCGCGAAAGGCATCCTCGCCAACAACATTCAGGACCACCCTGTAGGCGTCTACAAGGATTTCGTGCAGAACGTGATCCTCGACAACTACACCCCGTTCGGCATCCTGCTCACCGTCACGGAGTTGGCCGTCGGTGTCATGCTCGTCAGCGGAGCCTTCGCGAACGTCGGCGCGCTCATTGGCGCCGGCTCGATCCTCCACATCAACTTCTCGACGCTCGACGGCTGGCACACTGGCCCCTGGGCGTGGGAAGAAGCGCCGCTCTGGGGCGGGCTTATTCTGCTCGCGATTATCGGCGCAGGACGCTACTACGGCCTCGACCCGCGCGTCACGGCGATGCTCCCGCCGCGCCTCCGCCGCTGGCCCTTATCGAGTTAGCGAGCCAGGCGCGGTCGAACTCAGGTTGCCTTCTTGATCCGCGCATCCCGCACCTCCTGGACGACGCGATCCGCCGCTGACGCCAGGTCGGCAACGATGTCACGCGTCATCCAATGGTGAGACTGTCCCCGCTCCAGCCGGCGGACCGGTTGCATTGGGGCGGCAGGGCGTTCATCCTGGGCTCCCAATCGATGAGCAATTTCCTTCTACAGAAGCGGCCTGACGGCGAGTCGAAGTGGGCGGACGAGGAGGGGCGGAGCTGCCACTTTGCGCAACGACTCCCGAACGCGAAAATTCTTCGTAAGAACGATCGCGTCCTCTTTGACCGCCCTCTGAAGTGTGGAACGTCAGAGGACGGCTGTATCTACGACCAGGCAATAGTGGCGCGCCTGATCGCCGGCGATGACGGGCACGTCGATGCGCATTTGACCGATTTCGTCGGGTTTCTTCGGCCGGTGCGGCTCATAGAAGTCGGTGATCCGCGGCTAAACGCACAGCACTCGTTCCAGCCGGTCCCGTTTGCCTTCTACCAGGCGGCGCTGGCGTTGGCCGGCGGACACGAGGGTGTAGCCCCTTGAACCCGGGAGACATTCTGACACACACCGAGATGTGCCAAGTCGAAGGACAAATGCTGCAGCGCG
>JANXYE010000659.1 GCA_025350285.1 Chloroflexota bacterium | reverse complement strand
GTTCAAGGATGGCCTCGCAAGCATCGCGAAGAGTTCGGCGGCCGCCGGCCGGCCCGAGGGCGCGGTCGAGTGCATCGCCTCACTGACGACGGTGATCGAGCCAGACCCGGTGAAGGCGAAGCGGCTCGCCGCCGGGCCAGTCGCCTGGTATGTGACGAACATGGGTGACTTCTACCACCAGATGCTCACGCGAAACGGCTTCGGCCCAGAGGTTGCCGCGATGCGCAAGGCGGGCGAAGAGCACAGGCCGATGCCCTTCCAGACGAACGACGAGATCATGGCCGCGATGGGCGATCGGATGCTCGACGAAACGGCCATTTACGGCGACCTGGAGACGGTCTCGGCGGGAATCGAAGAGCGCCGCCAACTCGGCGTAGACCTGCCGGTCATCGGCATGCCATCCGGCGACCCCTCGCACGTCGAACGGGTCCTCGGGACGCTGGTGAGATGAGTGACGCGCTTCGAGGTGTGAGCAGGACAGTTTGGGCCGGATGAAGCCTAGAAGAGAACGTTCGCCGGCCTTGTCCACTCAGTTCGCGGTTCTCGCGGATGAACGACCCGATTGCATGAACTGGAGTCACCCATGCCCTTGAACCCCCAGGCGAAAGTCGTTGTCGATCTCATGGCTTCTATGGGCATCACCCTTACTGGCCCCGATGCCGCCGCTGTCCGCGCCCAGCTCGAAAGCTTCCCGCGGCCGGAGGGTGAGCCGATTGCTCACATCGAAGACCGAACCGCCCCGGGGCCGGCCGGGCCGATCCCAGTGCGCGTCTACACGCCCGAGAACCCGAGCGGCGCCTGCCTCGTCTGGTTCCACGGCGGTGGCTGGGTCATCGGTTCGGTAGACGGTTCGGATTTCGGTTGCCGCGCATTCGCTAACGCCTCCGGGGCGACGGTCGTGTCGGTCGAATACCGGTTGGCGCCCGAGCACAAG
Organism: Chloroflexota bacterium; assembly: GCA_025350285.1. Lineage (GTDB taxonomy): Bacteria > Chloroflexota > Dehalococcoidia > Tepidiformales > Tepidiformaceae > JANXYE01. Next base: position 3,334 of record JANXYE010000659.1, on the reverse strand, counting down.
TACCCGGCGGCGGCAGACGACTGCTTCGCGGCGACCAGCTGGGTCGCGGACAACGCCGCGAGCTTCGGCATCGATCCGGCGAAGATTGCGGTTGGTGGCGATAGCGCCGGAGGGAACCTCGCGGCCGTGGTGGCGCAGATGGCGAAGGCGGCCGGCGGCCCGGCGATCGGGTTCCAACTGCTTATCTACCCGGTAACGGACCACGACTACGCGACGCCTTCGTACACAGACAACGCTTCGGGCTACCTGCTGACGAAGGACTCGATGGTCTGGTTCTGGAACCACTACCTGAACAGCCCCGAGGATGGCAAGCAGTCGAAGGCGAGTCCCGCCCGCGCGGGGGACCTCTCGGGCCTGCCCCCGGCGCTCGTCGTGACCGCCGAATACGACCCGTTGCGAGATGAAGGCGAGGCCTACGGCGCCCGCCTGCGTGAGGCCGGGGTCCACACCGAGATGACGCGCTACCCCGGCCAGATCCACGGATTCTACGGGAACGTGGCGATCGACGATGGCCGCAAGGCGATTCTCCAGGGGGCTAACGCCTTGAACCGGGCGCTCGCGGTTTAGGGCGGTTGGCGCGCGGTGGTTGAGGGCCTTAACCGTAACCCATAGGATGAGCTCTATCCGGGGCCGCAGCCCGGCGGAGACGAACGTGGCCATCGCGTCCGACCTGGCGCTTTCACACCCGGCGACGTTCATCGGCCGCGTTCGCCAATTGACTGAGGCGGCAGACTGGCTCAAAGCGGCCCGCGACGGAAGACCCTCCGTCGTGCTGGTTGAGGGCGACCTCGGGATCGGGAAAACCAGATTCGCCCGGGAAGTCGTCCGGCAGGCCGAGGAACTGGGCATGCAGGTCTGTTTCGGCCGTTGCGACGAATACCCGACGCGGCCGTTGCCCGCGTTCACTGGCTCGTTACTCCCACGTCTTATGGAGACCGGCGCTCTTGAGGACAGGGGAGTGAGTGAGTACGGGGCCGAGGTCATTCAGCGACTGGCCGGCGTGTCTTCCAGCCTGCCGGACGGAACCTCCGACACCGGAGGAACTCTCTTGCAGGCGCTGCCGGCGGCAACGCTTGCACTGGCCCGGATGCAGCCGCTGCTTGTCGTTGTGGATGACCTGCACTGGGCAGACGGCGAGACCCTCTCGGTACTCCAACACCTCGCGCTCTCGCTGGCTGATTTTTCTCATGAAGCGAGGCCCCTTTGCCTGGTCGCCCTGCACCGGCCCGTCTCCCAGAATGAGCCTGTCGCGCGGGCGCTCGAACGCCTCCGCCGGGAACCGTTCGTCCACCGTCTGAAGCTCGGTGGATTGGACGAACTGGAACTCAATGAGTTGATTCGAGGGGCTTCGGCCACGAGGTGCTCGCCCGGCTTGCTGGCCGCCTTGCAGCGCTCGGGCCACGGCAATCCACTGTTCGTGCTGGCCGCGCTTGATAGCCTCCTCGAGCGCGGCGCGTTGCGCTCCGTCGATGGCCAACTCGAAAGCGGCGTGGAGCCCGGTGAACTGGCCTTGCCCACCGAAGCGACGCGAGCGATTGAAGAGCGGGTGGGCCAGGCGAGTCCCGAACTGCGTTCGCGACTCGCGTTCGTTTCCCTGCTTGGCGATGTGTTTTCCGCGCGGGAGGTAGCCATCGCCGCCGGGGAGAGTGAGTCTTCGATTGAGGACACGCTCGAGGAGGCGGTCCAGCGCAGATTCATCGCGGAGACGCCAGATGGGTTCCAATTCGCTCATCCCACGTACCGCCGTGCGCTCCGCGAGACCCTGACCGCGGCGCGGCGGAGGCGGATTCACGCGGAGATCGCCGCTCGCCTCATCGATGCCTACGCGGAGGACGACGGGAAAGTACTGGAGGTGGCGTACCACCTCGTTGCCGCCGCCAACGCCGTGGACGAAGGCGTTATGGCCATGTGGTGCCTGCGGGCGGCGCGGGCCGCTTTCGCGGCCAACGCCTGGAGCGAGAGCGCCACCTACTACGATGCCGCGCTCTCGGCGAACACCTGGGTCGCCGGAGTGGCCCCCGAAGACAGAGCGCTCATCGAACGGGACTGTGGGCTGGCCAAAGGGATGAACGCGGATTCGGCCGGCGCGCGTGGGCATTTCCTCACGGCGACCACGATCGCGCGGTCGTGCGGCAACCTGGAACTCTGGGGCGAGGCCCTGGTGGGGTGGGCGAAGAGCTATACGACGGTGGGAGCGCGACTGCCCGACACCACGGAACTTGAATCGTACGTGACGTTGGCGGGCGATGCCTCCCCGAATGTCCGCGCCCGCCTGCTGGCGGTATGGGCCGAGGCGTTGTGGCTCCGAAACGATCCGGACGACCTGCGGGTCGCGGAACGCGCGCAGGCTGTCGCGCGCGAAGGCTCCGATGGCGTCGCGATGGTCAACGCCGCCATCGCCGTCGGGATATGCCGCCTGCGGCGGGTTGATCTCGCCGGGGCGCTGGAGGCGTTCGAGACCGCGTCGTCCGTGGCCACGGGCGTCCGCTACCCATCCGTCCGGGCGGCCGGGCCAGCCCGGGCCGCGGCCACCCACCTGCTGTTGGGCCACCTTGCCGAATCCGAAGCGGCCGCTTCGTTTACCGACGGGCTGGCCCGCGCCGCCAGCGATTGGGTACAACTGACGTCATCGTTGGCGACGGCCAGCGCCTGTTTGGCCCTGCGCGGCGACCTCGAAGCGGCCGAGCGCGCGGCCGTGGAGGGGACGCTCTGTCTTTCGCGATCCGCTTATCGCCCCCTGAGCGGGCCATTGTTCGCCACGCTCGCCTGGCTGCGGTTTCTCGGAGGTAAGCCAGACGTTGCCCGCGACGCGCTCACGTTGTGGTCGTCGTGGGCGCCGCGGTCCGCCGCCACCTGGGTAGCCGCGTTCCTGGACGCCGCCCAAGTGGCCAGGCCCCAATTCCCGGAGGGTATCCCCGCGCCGTGGCGCGGCGGGACTGACCTGGCGCGGCTGGGGAGTTCGGCGCTGGTCGCACACGTCGCGCGGCTCTGCGGGAGCACGCTTCCCGCGGACTTCCCGTCCGAGGCGCTGGCCAGCGCCCACGCGGCCGGTGCGCGGTTCACCCAGTCGCCGCCACTCTCTATTCTCCGGGCGTTGGGCGTCGCTCGGGGGGTCGATGGCGACCTTGCGGAGGCGGCAACGCTGTTGGCCGCCGCGATAGCCGAGTGTGACGCCTGTGGGGCCGTGTCCGAAGCGACGCTCGCGCGCCTCGACCTCGCATGGATTCAGCTGCGGCGAGGGGAATTCCCGGCGGCAGCGCACGAGGCGGTCGCCGCCATCGAGGAGCACGGTCTTTGGGGGCTGCGAGCGCTGCTGGAAAAAACCCTCGCGGGC
>JANXYE010000635.1 GCA_025350285.1 Chloroflexota bacterium | reverse complement strand
GGGTTGGATGTTCGAGGCTCGCGCTTTTCTGATGAGTTCTGACGATTCCGGAAGGCCGTGCTCCCGTCACCCGCCGGAGTGGGAGACGGGTTGGGGTTGAGGGCGGCGCGGTCAGTTACTGTTCCCCGCCACGAACGTGATGGTGAGTGTGCTCGGAGCGCTCGCGCACGCTGATTGGTTGCAGGCCTCGAACAGCACCGTGATCTGTGTGTCCGAACTGCGCGTAAACGTCCGGTCGTACGTAAACCCTATGAACTGCGTTTCCTGCACCCCGTCGGTGTACCAGGCGAGGCGCGTGTACGTGCCTTGCTCCGTGCCCGTACACCTCAGCCGGAACGTGACCTGTTGTGAGGTTTGCGACGAGTTCGTTCGGGACAATTCCTGGTACGTGCAGTTGATGGTGACCGGGCTCGGAGCCTGCGGGCCGCGCGTCGTCGTGGCGGTCGGAGTGAGCGTCACTGTAACGGTCGCAGTCGGGGTGCTCGAACTCGTCGCCGTCGGAGTTGGCGTGTCCGTGCTGCTGCTCGTCGCCGTTGGCGTCGCGCTGCTCGTACTCGTCGAGGTCGCCGTCGCTGTCCGCGTGCCGGTCGCTGTCGCTGTGGCCGTGCCCGTCGGAGTTGGCGTGGGTGTCTTTCCGCCAACCACTACCTCGAACTTCGGCTTGTCCTCCGTGATCAGCGTAAGGTTGCCGTCCTTATCGTAGCTGTGTATGGCGACGTTCGTGCCGCCGCCGCCCGGGTTCAACACCTCGACGGTGTACGTCCCCTCCGCCGGAGCCGGGAGCACGATCTGGTTTATTCCAGAACCGGGGGGCGGGGCCTTTTCGATGCAGTTCGGGTCGCGCCAGGCGTCGCGGTAGGCGTACGTCGCGCCGGGGATGGTCAGCGCCGCCGCCGACTGGGCATCCACCGGCGTGCCGCCCTGGAACGTGCCCACGACGTGACCCTGGCTATCCGATACCTTGATCCGCAGGTCGCTGGGCGCCGAGATGACGACGGCGCTCAGGTCCTCGCTCTTTTCGAACAGCACCGAACTCTTCACCTTGCCGGTGTACGCGTCGAGCGTCTTGCGGTCGGCGTAGAAGGGGTCGTTGATCAGGATCTTGCCGGTCGCCGGATCGACGCCAATTGCCGCGATCCAGTGCCCAGGCACCTCCAGGATAACCGGGCGTCCCTGGGCCAGTTCGGACCGAATCTGCTCTTCCCGCCCGGACCCGACGGTTACGAACCGCACCTTCGGCGTCCCGGGCCGGGCCTTCGCGATCTCCGCCGAAAGCTGGTTCGCCGCCGACCAGACGACGTCGCCGTAGATGTATCCGCGGCTTACCCAACCGCGCGGCGTCCTCACCGCGCCGCCGTCGAGCCACGTATTGAGCTGGTCCGGGGTCAATGGTGTGCCGTCCGGCATCGCGATCACGCCAAACAGCGACATGATGGTGGCCACCGAGGTCATCGCGCAGCCACATTGGGCGATTGTCGCGCCGCACTGGTTCTGGCTGCGGAACTCGTTGTCCGATGCCTTCGCATACTCGTGCTGGCCCCAGCGTGTGTCGTTCTGGGCATAGAGCGGCGCCGTCGGGTCCCCGCCCTGGGCGGTTCGGAAGCTCGCGAGGATCGACGGTAACGCCCGCACGAGTCCCGGCCCCGGGGCGGGAGGCGGGCCGGGGTCGGTCGGCGCGCAAAGATGCACGCCCGCGAACGGCAGCTCTGCCTTGTCCGGCGGCAGCGGTGTTGGTGTCGCCGTTGCCGTCGGCGCCACCGTAGGCGCCGCCGGCAGCACCTTCGTATCCGAGGACGGCCAGAGGAAGAACGCGAGCGCGCCGATAACCCCAAGGAACAACAGCGCCAGGAGTGCCAGCAGCGGCCACAACGATCCGATAATGGGCTTTATCGTGAGTTGAGCGGTCAATGCCGGAGGCACGGGACCGCTATCTGGCCGGGCCGACACGCTGAAGGGTTTCATCTGCTTCGCGCCCGTAAACGGCCTCCGCCCGCCGCTGGCTTTCAGCCGAACGTGCTCCTCACCGCCCGCTGGCACGGTCACACTCTGCCTGTCGAACTCAAACTTTAGCGCCGCCTCGTCGTCGTTCGCGAATAACTGCGCCGGCAGCGGCGCGTTGCCATCGTTTCGCAGCGTCAGGTCGAATGTTTTCGAGCCCTGCGCGGGCGAGATCGCCGCGGCCAGCGCCCCAAAGGCAACGATCGAAAATGACCCCGCGGCCCGCTGTTCGACTCCCGTCGTGGCCGACAGCCCGACGATTTCGAGGCTGTGGAACCCCGCTTGCGACTTTGCCTCCCGCGGCGGACGGACCGTGACCGGCACATCCTGGTGCGCCCCCGGCATGAGCGTCAGCGTCGTCGCCCCGAGCGTCGTCCAGGTGGCGCCGTCCCCCTCGACCGAGAGCCGAACTTCCTCGACGACGTGGCCCCGGTTTTGGACCGAGACTGTCCCGCTTAGCGCCCGACCGGCCTCCAACGGTTCGGACGGCAGGTTCGCGCTCAAGCGCACGCCCGAAACCGGAGTGGGCGCCGCGACGACGGCCGGCGGGAGTGGGACCACCGGCGCCTCAGGCGGCCTAAGCGGCTCGGCCTCGAAGTACGCCGGGCGGGGCATAATCCGCTCTGCCGGAACGTCAGGCACGACCGGGGCAGCCGCGACGATGGGCGCGGCTTCCGGTTCGGCCGGCGCAACGGGCTCGGGTTCGAAAGCAAAGTCGTCTGGGTCAGGGGCCAGCTCCGAGGCCGGCACTCCCGTCTCTATGGCTTCTGACTCGCCAGCGCGGTCCGGCGACCCCTCCGCGATGGCTCCTGGCGGTTCTTCCGCGCTGGCCGCGGCCGCCACGCCGGTGGCCGCCAATGCGGCGGCGCCGGCGAGGCCCACCGCCGCGAGAGGAAGGGCGACGCTGGCCTCGGGCTCGGCTGCCGGCTGGGCGGTCGGTGGCCGGTACCGCCCCTCCAGTTCGCCAAAGCGCAGGGTGTCGCCCTCGTTGACCAGGTACCGCGTCCGCGGCGTGAGCTGGCGCCCGGCGAGAAACGTACCCCCGCCGGACCCGAGGTCTTCGAGGTAAAGGTTGTCGCCTTCGCGCGAAAACCGGGCGTGCCGACGCGACACCGAGAGATCGTCGAGGTGGATGGCATTGTCATCCGAGCGCCCGACCGTCATCACCGGCTGGTCGAGCAGAAACTCGGCCGGGTTGCCATCCGAAAGGACTACGCGCAGCACCGGTCCATCCACCCGCCAACCTCAAACTCTCGTCTCCGCCGAACTGTACCCTTCCGCGCAATTGGCTGCCATAAGGGTTAAGGCCGAACGAAGGCAGCGCAGACCGCCCCCTGAGTGGAGGCGTTCGCCCCGGCCGCTGGGACTCAGCCGCCGGGAGCCGGTATCATGGCCGTGGGCCTGTAGCTCAGTTGGTAGAGCAGTAGACTTTTAATCTATTGGTCGTGGGTTCGAGTCCCTCCGGGCCTACCACGGT
>JANXYE010000630.1 GCA_025350285.1 Chloroflexota bacterium | reverse complement strand
GTCTTCGGGGATCACCTCTTCGTCCCAATAGTCGACTTCGTGGAGCATCTGCCAACTCAACGAGTAGCAGGAGGTGGGGAAGCGGACACTGCCCGGCATGAGGAGGTTCGACATGCGGTTGACGCCGGAGAGACCATCGGGGATGCGCAGGGGCGCGGGGATGTCCCAGATGTTGTTCGAATTGAAGATGGCCGGCTGCCAGAACGTGCGGTAGCGGTCTGGCGCGGTCAGGAAGAGGTAGTTCAGGGCCTCGAAGTGGTGCGGATGGAAGACGGCATCGGCGTCACAGCTGGTGATCGTGTAGCGGGCGATGTCGCCGTGTCCGCGTTCAATCAGCCGCTCGTACGCCTCGCGCGCGGCCCACGCTTCGTTCGAACCCTTACCTGGTGTCTCCTTGGGCAGGCCGTACGGGTGGAAGGTTGCGAACATGTCCGCGAAGCGGGTGCGATAGCGGAGGATCAGCGCCGCGGACTTGGCGCGGGCCTCGGCCTCGCGGTCCTCCATCGCCATCACGATGACGAGCTGGCCCGCATTGGCCTGGGCGGCAAGGGAATCGAGCGTGCGGGCGAGCCCCTCTTCGCTCTCTTTGTAGTTCGGGATGATAACCATGTGGCGGGCCCACACCCAGGTCGGAGCGTCGGCGTGGCCCGGCAGCCAGGAGCAGTACTTCGCGGGCCAGTTCGTCGCTTTCCATTGCTTCAGGCGGCGGAGGCCGGCGAAACAGGCGAAAACGACTCCGTAGGAGCGTACGAGCCAGTAGCCGAAGAACACGATGATTCCCACGGCCAGCGCCCAGGGCGCGGCGTACGGCGCCCAGAAGATCGATGACGCGAGGAAGAGTGAGAGCGAAAGGGGGAGCAAGCTCCAGAGGCGCTCGCGGCGCACTGTTGGCGCGGTGACCGAGAGATGAACGGGTTCGGTAGTTGGTGAGCCAGCCGGGCGGGGTTGCCGGAGTGCCATGTGGTGAAGATCTCGCTGTCGAGGTCTTCCTACGCCTACGAGGTTAGCTGCCGGGCTGCGGATGGAGATACCCGCTCCGCCGTCACCACTGCGCCTGTGCGCAGGGCCATTGCGGACTCGCCCCGATAGATTGGTTCCCCCGTTCCGCCACCTGGCGGACTAGGCGCGCGATTGCTCGCGTCATCAAAATCGGCTACGGAGGCGTCCGTGTCAAGGGAGAGTTCGAAGATTAAGGGACCGAGGAAGCGCCGGCCGACCGCTGAACGCGGCCGCGAGAACGCTACTATGGAGCGTAAGAAGCGGGTTCGGGAGGGTTCGAATGGACGATATTCAAGAGCGAATGCTGGATGGCGTGACTGAACTGCGGTTCTCGCTGGCCGTGGATGGGGAGCACGTACCCGCGCTCTTCTTCGTGCCGGACAGCGATGAGCCAGCGCCGCTGGTCATCATCCAGCATCCGGCGACCAGTTCGAAGGATGACTATTTCGTCCGCGATGTCGCCCTCTCGTGGGCTTCGCGCGGCTGGATCTGCGGTGGCCTGGACGCGCCCTTCCACGGCGATCGGGCTACCCACGATCCCATGCGCGTGCTCCGCGATCACGACGGTTTAGCGACGCTCTCGGCCCGCTTCGCCGCCGAGGTGAGCGCCACGATCGACGCGATGGCCGCACGATACGCCGTAGACCTCGGCCGGCTCGGGTACGTGGGCTACTCGATGGGCAGCATGCTTGGCATCCCGGCGGTGGCGGCGGACGGGCGGTTCAAAGCGGCGGCGTTCTGCCTCGTGGGCGAAGGCGGTCTGCTGGGCGTGGCCAGCGATGCCGGGTCGCCTGTCGCGAAGCTGGGCGGCATGGCCGTGCGCATCGTGGGCAAGACGCAGGACGAGTTCTTTTCGAAGGAGGCAACCGAAGCCCTGTTCACCGCGCTGCCGGGGGAGAAGGACATGCACTGGCTCCCGGGTGGGCACTTCGAGATCGGGCCGGACGTGATTAACGCGGCGGGCGAGTGGCTAACGGCGAAGCTCTAAGTCCGGCGTTACGGCCCCCGAGGTTGCACAACGAAGCGAATCGCCTCGGCGATCTGAATGATGCGCGCCGCGCTAAGCTTCCCAATCGGAGCCGCAAACCGCATCCGATCGAAGGAGTACAACTGGATGCCAAGCACCACCGAATCCCGCCGCAACCCGCCCTCCCCTGCGACGAGGCGGACATTGCCGCGAACTGAATCTCGGGTGAGATTCGACGTGACGCCCACGGCGACCACCGTGTGCAATCGCGACGCGTTGAGAGTGTCATTTTGAATCACGACCCAAGGGCGCAGATACCCGGGCTCCGAGCCAAAGGGCGGGTCCATGTCTATGAGATAGACCTCGCCCTGCACGATCACCGGTCGGGCTCCCAGATGTCCCCGTTCTCGTTGAGCGTCCGGACCGCGTTGCGCCCCATGGCCTCAAGGAAGAGTCGTTCCGCCTCTTTCTCTTCCGGCGTCTCGTCCGCGTAGGCCGCCTCGATGCCTTCGAGTATGCGGATTGTCTCGAGGTCATGCAGGTACTTTTCGAGAGCCTCCGTGATGACCCCGCTGCGCGAGCGTCCAGACTGCCGGGCGAGTCGGTCAAAGGTTTGGAAGACATCCTGAGGGAGCGAAACTGCGGTCTTTACCATCGTCATTTTCTCCATTGCTCCTTGGGTCGTGCCGACTCGTGACTACCCGCGTTCCTACTCGCAGTATACACGACGCCCATCTGCGCGGCGGCACGGGGCCGCGACGATCGGCCGCCGATCCGCGTAGAATCCTGCCCATTCGATATCGCTGGAGCCCCAACCCATGGCCGACCCAACCCTCCGCTACGACCTTACCGAGCACATCGCCACCATCACCCTCAACCGTCCGGAGGCGATGAACGCACTCACGCGCGAGCTTTACGGCGAACTCGAAGCGGCCGTCCGCCGCTCGCACAGTGACCCGGAGGTGCGCTGCGTCATCATCACCGGCGAGGGCCGCGCCTTTTGCAGCGGCGACGACGTGAAGCAGATCATGCTCGGCGAGCAGCGCGATGCGACCACGGCCCGCCTGCGCGACGTCCGCCCGCGCCCGACGCCCGCCGCCGCGGCCATCCTCGAATGTGACAAACCGGTCATCGCCGCCGTCAACGGCCCCGCCGTGGGCTGGGGTATGGACCTTACGCTCTTCGCGGACATCCGCATCGCCAGCGAGCGGGCGAAGTTCGGCGAACTCTTCATCAAGCGCGGCCTCGTGGCCGACCTCGGTGGCCTCTGGCGCTTGCCGAGCGTCGTCGGGCCATCGAAAGCGGCCGAGCTGCTCTTCACGGGCGATCTCATCAACGCGGAGGAAGCGCTCAAGATTGGCCTCGTTTCGACGGTCGTGCCGCATGAGGAACTGCTCCCCACAGCGCGGGCTTTGGCCGCAAAGATCGCCGCCAACCCGCCGATCGCGATGCGTCATATGAAGGAAGGGCTGCGCAGGGCGCGTCACGCCGGAATGGAAGATATGGGCGCCTACATCGGCTCGTCGCTGGCCTACCTGTTCACGACCGAGGACCATCGCGAAGGGGCGCTGAGCTTCGTCGAGCGGCGCGAGCCCGTGTTCACAGGGCGCTAACGGCCGGGCGAAGGCGGCTGAAAGTACCGCGCCTCGCCCAACGTGAAGAGCGCCAGGATGCCGGCGATCACCCAGAACGTGATCTTGCCGCGGATCTCGATGTCGAGTTCGCCGGAGACGAGCCAGAGCGGGATGACAAGCACGCCCAGGGCGTTGGCGAGACAGGCCGCGCGGCCGATCGCGCGTTCCAGCACCGCGTGCGTCGGCGCCTCCCAAAGGAGGATGGCGAATGCGATCGCAAACACGCCGGCGACCTGCGTGAAAATCTCCGGCTGGGCGATTGGCAGGTCCAGTGCCTCGTACACCCTGTGCGAGGGCGCGATCAGCAGGAGCACCCCCATGAGCGCATCGAACAGCGCATCCGCGCGCAGCACCTGGTGACCGGGAAGGCGTTCCATCGTCGAAGATGTTCCCACACCGGTGCGCTCCACGGCAGGCCGTTCGAGCGGGCTTTTGCGTGGCCGTTTTCGCTGCCCTACCATGCCAACAGGGCTCGACAGCAGCTTCCGGGACGCACAGTGAGTGAAGAATTCGGCGTCGATCTCGAAGAAGTGTTCAAGGTGATCGATGCGGCGGACGTGCTTGTCGTGCGTTTTCACCTCGTCCAACAGCGCCTGCTTGTGGACTTTCGGACGAAGGCTGGAGTCGGACCGTTCGCGGCCGTGGTCCCGCGCGCCGAATCTGTTGAGGACCGCTTCCGGTCGATCAAGCGCATGCGCCCGGAGTTTGGCTTCCCGGAAAAAGTCATGTCGTTTTCGTGGCCGCGGACGGTGCCGGTACTCGTGCCGAGCGGCGTCTGGGAGCACCTGGTCGCGCGCATGAGCGGCCTCGGCGGTGACGCGGCCGAAGTGATCTGTGCCAGCGTCTTTGAAGAGCTGCGCGTCGAAGAGCGAAAGGAAGTGGCCTGGGCGATACGTGGGGCGGACCACTACCAGACACTCTGGGAGCGGGCGCGCGCATGACACCCATCGACCTGCGCAGCGACACGGTGAGCAAACCCGGGCCCGAGATGCGACGCGCGATGGCGGAAGCGGAAGTCGGCGATGATGTCTACGGCGACGACCCGACAGTCAACCGCCTCGAAGCGATGGCGGCCGAGCGCCTTGGCAAGGAAGCGGCGGTTTATGTGCCCAGCGGCAGCATGGCGAACCTTATCGCCGTTATGACGCATACGCGGCCCGGCGACGAGATCGTGCTGGGCAGCGAGTGCCACATCTTTAACTACGAGGTGGCCGGCGCGGCACGCATCGCGAACGTCCTCACCCACCCCCTGAAGAACCGCGAGGACGGCAGCCTCGATGTCGCCGAGGTCGCGTCGTCGTTCCGGGAGCGCGGCCTGCACACGCCGGTCACGTCTCTTCTCTGCCTCGAAAACACGCACAACCGGTGTGGCGGCGCCACCATCCCGTCGGCTGACATCACGGAGCTGGCCAGCATCGCGCACACGCACGGCGCTACCGTGCACCTCGATGGCGCGCGCATCTTCAATGCGGCCGTGGCCCTGCACACGGACGCGGCCGAGATCGCGCGCGACTGTGACAGCGTTTCGTTCTGCCTTTCGAAGGGCCTGGGCTGCCCGGTCGGATCTCTGCTCTGCGGGCCGACTGATTTCATCGAAGAAGCACGCCGCAACCGCAAACTCCTCGGAGGCGGCATGCGCCAGACGGGCATCCTCGCCGCCGCCGGCATCTTCGCCCTCGAACACCACATCGACCGCATGGCGGAAGACCACGCGAACGCCGCCCGGCTCGCCGACGGGCTTCGCCAGTTCGAGGGATTCCGGCCGAACCGGCCCCGGTCCAACATCGTCGTTATCGACCTCGTCCGCGGGACGGCGGGAGAATGGCTTGGGCCGCTCAGGGCGGCGGGCGTCCTTGCCACCCCATTCGGGCCGCGCCGGCTGCGGATGGTCACCCATATCAACATCACCGGGGGCGACGTAGCCGAAGCCCTCAAGCGCATCGACCAGGCCGTTGCCGCGGTCGCGATCTGAGCACGCTATGAACATTCGCCTCATCGCCCTGGCCGCCCTTGGCCCGCTGACGCTAGCGCTCGCCGCCTGTTCATCTTCTCAGGACATCACCATATCCAAGATCTTCCTCAGCCCGCCGTGGAAGGGCATTGAGGTCGCGACCTATGACGTGCAGGACAAAGGGGTAAAGGGCTCCGGCAGCTGCACCCTGACGACCACACCAGACGCCGAGCCCGGCAAGACGCGGCTGGACCGGGAGTGCTCCAAGGACGAGTTCCGGGACCGCGGCTCGGCCCTCGTGGATAGCGCCACACTCCGCCCGTTCTCATCCAGCCGCGTCTATGAAGACTCGAAAAAAGGTGACCGCACGACACACACCATCACCTACGACGGACCTGTCGCCGCGACGTTTACCACCGACGACGGTAGAAAGCGGCGCGAAACGGTGAGGGACTTGCCCAAGCCGGATAGCAAGAGCCCGGACCCCGCCTACTACGACGACGAATCACTGCTCTGGCTGGCCCGCGGGATAAACCTCAAGACCGGCTACCAGGCCGCGTACGCCCACGTGATCAACGCCGGCCAACCGCGCATCCTCACGGTGGAAGTCCGGGTTGAAGTCCAGGAAAGCGTGAGCGTGCCTGCCGGGAAGTTCACGACCTGGCGTATTCGTTACCAGCGTCAAGACAGCATTTACTACGTCTGGGTCGATGCCGCCGCGCCGAACCGAATGGTCAAGGCCCGCATCGAAGATGTTATCTACGAACTGGCGGCGATCAAGCAGTAGGCGGCCGGTTTGCTTGAACGGTGTTCGCGTGGCAAGCGCGTGTCCCTCTCGAAACGGCTAATTTCGCGCCGAACCGCGTTACCGGAAGTTCACGGCGCTTATCTTGGGGCCGGGCTCAGATCTCCTTGACAGGGCACCCAGTCCTCCCGAAGATGCTGCAACGCTCGGTTCGGGCGGCATCGGAAGAGACCATGTCATTTGTTTTCGTCATTAGCCGCGAGCCGCGCACGCGTAACTCGGTCGCCGACTACCTCCGTGAGCGTGGCTATGATACCGCCGTTGCCGTCCATTACGACCACGCCATGGAACTGCTGCCGCTGAACCGGCCGGACGCGCTCGTGGTAGACGTGCAGGGCGTCCCGCGTGGCGAAGAGGGTGCCAACTTCGCCCACTTCAACCACTGGCTCTCAACGGCCTACAGCGCCGCCCCACCACCGATGGTCTACCTCCTGCACAAGGGATCGCGCCGCCCGCACTTCCGTATCGAAGGAGCCGTGATCAAGAAGCCGTTTCCGATAGAGGCCCTTGGCGAGGCCCTGCGCGAACGGCTCGGCCACCCCCGCCGCGATGGCAAGGGCCCTGGGATCGAACTCGACCTCACATCGAACTCCCTGCGCAGCGTGAACGGCGAAGCCCACCTCACGAATATCGAAGCCACGCTCTTGGCGTACCTGATGGAACACCAGGGCGAGATCCTCCACCCGCGCGACCTGCTCGTCGATGTCTGGCAGTACCACGACTCGGCGGGCGCGAGCACGCTCGTGCGCGCCCACGTGAGCAACCTCCGGCGCAAATTCCGCGATGTGCACGGCTCGGCCGCGCAGATCCAGACCATTCGGGGTAAGGGGTACCGGTTCGTGGCCTGAACCGGGGCGTCTTGCCGCCTCTTCCCGCCGAACCTATCCTCGAATCAGAACCGAATCGAGGAGTCGCGGATGAGCACGGACATCGAGGGCCTACAGGCAGCGGTCGAGCGGACAGCGGAAGCGGTGAAGACAGGTAACTTCGCCCAGCTGATGTCCGATGTGACGCCGGAAGCGATCGCGCAGCTCATGCAAATGGCGCCAGCCGGCGCGGGCCAGCTTTCGATAACCTCGATGCCCGCGATCAGCGGTTACGACATCACGGAACTGCCGATGCAAGGCGAAGCCCATGTCTTCGAGGTCGCCTTCCACTCAGCCATCGGGCGGGCAACGCTGGCCGGGAGCTGGAAAGAGATCCTCGGACAATGGAAGGTGACTGGCGTGAGGCTCGTGGGCATCGAGCCGGCTGAACCAGCGGCGAGTTAGCGATGGAACTCTGCTTCGTCCGTCACGGTATCGCCGGGGAGGCGGGGGCGGCCTACCCGGATGACCGTCTTCGGCCCCTGACGGCCGAGGGCACGGCCCGCATGCGGGAGGCCGCGGCGGGCCTCGCCACGCTCTTCCGGCCGAAAGTCATCCTCACAAGCCCGCTCGTCCGGGCCCGCCAGACGGCGGCTATCCTCTCGGAGGCATACCCCGGCGTGCCGGTACAAGAGACCGAGGCGCTCGCCTGGGCGGCGCTCCCAGAGCTCTGCCGGGCGCTCAACGCGGCCGGAACGGATGCCGTACTCGCGGTGGGTCACGAGCCGCACCTCTCCGCCGCCATCGGCTACCTCGTCGCCGATAGCGAACGGGCGGGGGTACTGATGAAGAAGGGCGCGGCCGCGCTTGTCGCCTGTGAAGCGGCCGCGATGGGCACGGGCGAACTTCAGTGGTTGCTTCAGCCGGCCGCGCTGCGAGCCCTCGGCCGATCACGCACGCGCTGACACGACCAGCTTCGCCTTGAGAGCCGACTCGAAGCGGCGTTGCTGCCGTTCGAGCGCGATGATCTCGGCATCGACTGGCGCAGCGGCCCTGAGCACGACCGTCAGCGACGCCCCCTTGAGCGCGAGCCGCGTTTCCCGGACAGGGGACGGGCTGCGCCGGCGGATGGCACGGGCGGCGCCGAGGAGCGGAACCAGCATCCCGGCCATGCGCGCATCGTCCACCTCGACGATCGACTTGAACGCCGTGAAGTCCGGCGTGCCGCTATCGGCGCAGCGCACCAGTTCACCGAGCAGGACTATCTCGCGATGCGAGAATCCGTGCAGGTCACCGCTGTGCACGAGGTACCCGGCGTGGCGGTCACGGTTGTAGTAGTCGATGTGCATGCCGATGCCCGCGAGCCGGGCCGCCGCGAGCAGCAGGTCGCGCGCCGGGCCGTCGAGGTGGTGCAACGGCTGCGTGGCTTCGAACAGGCCGTTCGCGGCCACCACAACCGGCTCGGCGGCCGACACATCGACGCCGTTCGCCCGCGCGAGCCCAGCGATTGAGGCCGCTCGTACGTCTGGTAGGACGGCGTCTGGACCGAGCATTTCCTGCCACGTAAGCCCCTCTCGCAAGCCCTGGCCGGAAACGGAGAGGGTGGCCGCGCCCAGCACCTCCATGGCTTCGTCAATCACGACGGCCGCCGCCGGCAGCGTATCGATGCGAGCCCCGCTGACGCCCGGGATCCGGCGGCGCGCTTCGCGGTCCATGGTGGCAAGTTCTTGGGCGAGCCGGCGAACTTCGGGCCGCTTGAGGATGAGCCCGTGGAGCCGCCGCAGCGGGTACCGGCGCCGCAGCCGGATAATCCGGGCGAGGTTGCGGACAGCTCCACCGACACCGAAGAGCGTCTCGTTGGGCGCCACTCCGGCGAGTTGCTGACGCGCGGCCTTACGCAGTGCCCGGACATCGCGCGGGGCGGGCGGGTCGGCCCGGAAGTAGGTTTCGGTCGCGTAGATGGCGCCCAGCGGGGCCGAGCGCGAGCGCCGAAATTCCCGCCCCTCAACCTCGATGACCTCCAGCGAGCCGCCGCCGATGTCGATGATGCAGCCATCCCGCAGGCTCGTGCTGTTCACCACGCCGAGGAAGCTGGCGAATGCCTCTTCCTCGCCCGAAAGGACGTGGATCCCGAGGCCGGTCTCGCGGCGCACCGTTTCCAGAAACCGTGGCGCATTGGATGCCCGCCGCAACGCTTCCGTCCCGGCGACGACAATCGCCGATGGTTGGTAGGCGGCCGCCACCTGGGAGACAAGGCGCATAGCGGCGAGGCCGCGCTCCATGCCCTCGGCGCTCAGGAGGCCGCCCTGGTGGCCCTCCCCCAGGCG
>JANXYE010000411.1 GCA_025350285.1 Chloroflexota bacterium | reverse complement strand
AAACGGACCGCGGTCTCTCTGGAGCGGATCGAACGGGGAATCCACAATGGGCCGCCTGAGCGCCCGCGCAGGAGGCCCCCATGGACCAGTCCGAATCCGCCCGCAACGTCGTCCTCCGCTGGATCAACGAGGTCTGGAATCGTGGGCGCATCGATCTTGTGCCGGAACTCGTGCACAACCCGTACATCCGTCACGAGCCGGACGGCTCGACGCATACGTTCAGCATCGAACAGAGCGCCGAACGGGTGAGTAGAGCCCAAGCGACCATCACGGATGTTTTCATCGACCTCCGCCAAATACTCGCTGAAGGCGACTGCGTTTCGACCCACCTTGTCGTCCGGGGGACGGATCCTGGGAGCGGAGAGAAGCTCCTTCAGACCGGAATGGAAATATTCCGGATAGCGGACGGGAAGATTGCCGAGGTTTGGACAACTGCTGGCTTCGATGGTGAGTGGTAGTCAAAGGGCCAGGTTCTGAGGCCGAGCGCCGCTACTTTCCCGCGCGGTAGTCCCGATATCTCCCGTCGCGCCAGTCGAGGGCGCCTTTGAGGCCGGTGCCCTGTTCCATCGACTCCTTCACTTTGTCTTGCCAGAGGTAGGCCTCGCCGGTGAACTGGCCCATGGCGTCCAGGTCCGTCGAACTGCGCACGGATGAGTAGATGCCCATGTTTTCGTAGAAGCGGTTCATGTTGACCTTGAGGATGGCGAGGTGGTCCGCCGTCAGGTTGGCGATGCGGTCGGCATACTCGGTCGTGCGTGCTTCGAGCTCTTCTTTCGGCCAGGAGTGGTTGACCATCCCGATCGCGGCCGCCTCCTTACCGGAGATGGCCGAGCCGGTGTAGTAGAGCTCTTTGGCCTTGCGCATCTGGAGGACGAGCGGCCAGATGAGCCCGTTGCGCGCCACGCCGAGCCCGCGCACGCCGGGGTGCCCGAGTTGGGCATCGTCGGCGGCGGTCACGAGGTCGGCCATCATCGCCAGTTCGCAGCCGCCGGCGAGCGCGTAGCCGTGGATCTGGGCGATCGTCACCTTGGCCATGTTCCAGAAGTACATCTGGACGTCGGTGACCTGCTGCATGCTCGTACGCACGCCCATGACGAGGCGCCGGCCCTTGTCGTCGGCGAACTTGTGGCGGCGAACCATGCCGTCGCCGGGGCCGCGCGGGGGGGTGAGGTCGTAGCCGGCGCAGAAGGTGCGGCCGGCGCCTCGGAGGATGATCACGCGGCAGGAGTCGTCCGCTTCGAGGTCGTGGAGGGCGTCGTTCAGTTCGAAGATGAGCTCCTGGGAGAGGGTGTTCATCTTCTCCGGGCGGTTCAGGGTGAGGCGGCCAACGCGGCCATCGGTGCCAACGCGGTCGATTTCAAGGTTCTCAAACGTGCGAGCCATGGGGGTGTCTCCATCGGGCGAGGTATGTGTGGGGGAATCTACCAGCGCGGGGCGGTTCGCGCGCGCCGGCGGTTGGCCGCCAAGTGGCCAAGTTGCCAAGACGAAATGAGATTCCTTGGCCTCTTAGCGTCTTGGCGGCCAACCGATGCGAAGGCTTCGCCTACCTCAACGGTCTCCGCGACCAGGACTCCCAGACGTCCCAGGCGAGCTTGTTGGAGCCGTCGCTCTTGCGCAGGCCGGCGTTCTTGAATACCGAGGCCGGCCCGGCCGCCCCGTAGGCAGGGTCCAGGGCGGCCAGCCAGACGACCGCGGTGAAGCGGTTCTTTTCGGCTTCGGCAAGCAGCCGCACCAGGTAGGCGCGCTGGTCTTCATCGGTCCCGACCACGGCTTTGCCTTCGACCGGGGCCGAAGCGTAGGCGGTCTCGGCGATGATGATTTCACCTTCGAAGTGGCGCGTGAGCTGGGCGTACGCATCGGCCGGGATATCGGCGGCCGTGCTGATATTCCCCAGGTAGGGATAGGTGCTGATGGCGAGCGCATCCATCGACCCGCGGAAGGCGTCGAGCACTTGCCAGTGGGGTTCGTGCACCTGATCGAACGAACCGAGCAGGTCTTCGAGCTGGAAGGTTGGGAAGACCTTCGTTTTCGGGCTGGCCGCTTTGGCGAGGGCGTAGGCCTCTTTGTAGAGCGCGACGAATGCTTCGAACTGCTTTGGGTTCCGTTCGAAGAGCATGTTTACTTCGACCCCGATGGCCAGGTAGTCCGGCTGGTAGCTCTTCGCGATGTAGGCCGTGTACTGCAGGAAGGCGCTCTTCAGCGAAGGGTCGGCAAAGCCAGCGGCGGCGTCGATCCCCGGTGGCAGGGCGGCCAGGCGGGCGCGCTGCACGCCCCCATCCGTGGGGTCGATGGCGTAGAAGCGGGCGAGCCCGGGGTACTGGGCGAAGAGCCGCGTTTCGAGGCTCGTCGTGTCCTTCGTCGCCTGGGAGATCGTGGCGCCGGGGAGGAAATCCTGCCAGGGCGGGGCGCGTTGGATAAGGGCGATATCGCCGTAGCGGGCGGCCGTCGCGAACGCCTCGAGGTAGCCCTCGCTCGTGAGCTGGGCCGGGAGCACGCTGAAGCCGAGGCGCGTGTGCCGCGGGTCGCCTTCGGGCGTGGCCCGGATGACCGTGGGGCCGGGGCCTGAGCGCCCTTGCGGCCCGGATTCGGCGCAGGCGGCGAGCATGAGCACGGCCGACAGCGTTACAATCAGCCACGCGGGGTTCGGCCAGGGACGGCCGGAGGGCTTCATGCGGGGTGTACTCCTCGCGGCGGTGCTAGCAGGTCTGCTCGTGGGCGGCGTGGTTGCGGGCGTGCGCGTCGCAACGCGGGACTCGGGCGACGCCGTTGCCTCCGCATCCGCATCGCTCCCACCCGCGGAGAGCGGCTCGCTCCAGGCCACGGCCGAACGGTTCGCCTCGGCCTGGACCTCGGACAACATCGACCGGATGTGGGCACTGCTCTCGCCGGACGCACAATTGCGATACCCCCGCTCCGAATTCGGGGACGAATACAACGCGTTCTCGGTCGAGATGACCGAAACGCGCGTTGGGGCGAAGGTCACGTCGCTAACTGGATCCACCGCACGGCTTTCAGCCCGCCTCGAAACAGCCTATTTCGGGGTCTTCGAATACACCACCACACTTAACCTGTTCAAGGTAAACGGCGCCTGGCTGATCGATTGGGACCGCCCCGCGATCCACCCGGACCTGACGGACGGGCGGGCCTTCAAGAGCACCATCGAACGCGCTCGCCGGGGCTCCATCCTGGACCGGAATGGGAACCCACTGGCGGTCACGAAGGACGTGCGCCTGCTCGGGCTTAACCGTTCGGTGATCACGAACCGGGACAACCTGAAGGCCGCCCTGGTGAATTTTGGGTTCACGGCGGACCAGGTGGAAAAGGCCTACGCCAGCACGGCCGGCCAGAACCAGCGCGTCGCCGTCGGGGCAATCCCCGACGCGAAAGCCGAAGCGGCGACCACGACGCTGCGCGGCATCCCCGGCGTACTCCTCTACTTCGAATCACAGCGCGTCCACCCGCTTGGGGCCGCGGCGGCGCATGTGGTCGGGTACACGCGGGAGCTGACGGCCGAAGAACTGACTGCGAGGAAGGGCACCGGCGTCCGCATCGGGGACCGCGCCGGGGCCGCTGGCCTGGAGGCCGCGCTCGAAACGCGGCTCGCGGGACAGCACGGCGCCGAGCTTCGGCTCGTGGAAGCCGACGGCGTGACCGCCGCGCGCACCGTCCAGAGTCGAGCCCTCGTGCAGGGCGAGAACGTGACCACGACGCTCGACGCGAACGTGCTCGCCACCACACAGGCGCGGCTCGGCACACGTGCAGGGGCGGCCGTCGTCATGGACCCGCGAACGAACGCGATCCTCGCGCTCAACAGCTCGCCGTCGTTCGACCCGGACGCCTTCGAACGTAACGACCGTGCCGCGCTTGCCGCGCTCGCGGACGCCAGCGGCGGACCGCAAGCGAACCGCGCCACGCATGGGCTCTACAGCACTGGTTCGACGTTCAAGCTGATCACCGGATCGGCCGGACTGGTGTACGGCGGGTTCAAGACGACCGACCAGATCTACTGTGGCTCGAGCTGGGACGGCGATGGCGAAATCAAGCCCGCGCGCCGCAACTGGGAGGGCGCTCAGGGGCTGCTGACGATCGCGGAAGGCCTGATGCGTTCGTGCAACCCGGTCTTTTACACGATTGGCCTACAGCTTTACAAGAAGACCGACGGCGGGCTTTCGAAGATGGCGCGACAGTTCGGATTGGGCGCGGCGTCTGGTGTCGTGGGACTGACGGAGGAAGATGGGCTGGTCCCGGACGCGGCCTGGAAGCTGAAGAAGCGCGGCGAACAGTGGTTCGCGGGCGACGAGGTGAACCTCGCAATCGGCCAGGGGGATCTGCTGATCACGCCTTTGCAGCTGGCGAACGCGTACAGCGCGTTCATCGCGGGCGACCTGCGCGTGCCGGTGCTTATCGCGGGCGAAACGGCCACGAGCCGGGGCAAGCTCCCGCTCGAAGCCGCGCAGACGGCGCTCCTGCGTCAGGGGCTGAAGCTGGTGACGACCCTCCGGGGGACGGCCCGGGCCGCGTTCGCCGACGCGGGCTACTTCGACTTCGGCGGCAAGTCGGGCACGGCGGAGGACCTCGGGGCGTTGCAGCACGTGCTCTTCGTCGCGTTCTCGCCGGCGGACGTACCGAAAGCGGTGGCCGCGGTCGTGTTGGACGAAGGCCAGTCGGGTTCGATCGAGGCGGGGCCGATCGCGCGGGATATCGTGCTGGCCGCGCTGAAGTAGACGTTGATACCGTAACAGGCGTACGTAGCCTATGTTATCATGACGATACGGCGTATTACGTCCAAAAGTGGACGTAAAACGGTTGGCGCCGTTGTTTTTGTTGCCGAGGTATGCCTAATCTGGCGCGGACGGCACCTACGCCGCTAAGGAGCAGGCCATCTCAGAATCCAAAGG
>JANXYE010000583.1 GCA_025350285.1 Chloroflexota bacterium | reverse complement strand
TGTGATCCTGTTCCCCCGAGCGGTCGAGCCATCTTTCCGTCGTCGTTGAATAGTCCAGCTGGCGAGCGCCGCTAGCGAGAGCCGCTCCTGTGCGAACGAGCGCGTCGATAGCGTTATTGGCGACGGCGAGGTCGTTCGTCTCCAAAACGGCTTCGGTTCGCCGGCCATCTTCTTCGATGACAAAACGCAAGACAGTCGGCTGTCCGCTCGACGTTGGAACGAATGTCTTAACGAACTCCAAAAGTGCGCTGGCCATCACGCCGAGAGCGAGCGCCTGAAGCCACCCAGTGATTTCCAGGACAACGTTCGCAGGCGGCACCATAGAAAACTGATACAGCTGGTTTACCGATACGTTGGCTATATCAACGAACGGGTTGCCGCCCTTTAACAGCTGTGTGTCCGTGAAATGGTGCGCGTCTCCTGCTACAACTATTCGTACAGAGGTGTCATTTCGCTGGTAGCTTGCGATGTTGTGCATCACCGAAACCGAAAATCCACCTAGCTGACGGATGTCGTCCTCAGCGTCGTCCGGGACTTCTACTTCCACCCACACGCCCTGAAGTCCGTCGTGCGTTGCGCGCAGTTCTCACTTAAGCACAGTCGCAGGCACCGATTTTCGCGGGTCGTGGTTGATACTTAGAGAGCGACCGCCGGCAAGAAATTGTTGGGCAACCTGTTCGAGGGCTTCGGGGGGAATGGTTATTCCACCGTAAGCCGGTAGCGGGGCAGATGTCGCAAGAAATCCTTGGAGGATCAAGGGTACTCCTAAGCCGAATCTTCTTCCTTTAGCGGCCTCCCCAGTCTATATCTGCGGGCCTATGCCGCTAATCCGCTCGGCGGTACCGCAACATCCGCCCCGCCGCGACCCCGGTGTGACGACCGTCCTCGTACGCGACCTGCCCGTTGACCACGACCATCGCTATCCCCACCGGCTCTTGATTCGGATCCTGGTAGGTCGCGACGTCGCGCACGGTCGCCGGGTCGAACAGGACGAGGTCCGCCCAGTAGCCGGGTTTGACCAGGCCGCGCTCCGCGAGCCCGAAGCGCTCGCAGCTCTGGCTGGTCATGCGCTTGATCGCCTCCTCCAGCGAGAGCACCCCACGCTCGCGTACATAACGGCCGAGGATGCGCGGCATCGTGCCGAAGAGGCGCGGATGGGGCCGGCCCCGCAGTTCTGGGATACCGTCGCTGCCGATGAGCATCTTCGGGTGACGCAGGTTGGTCTCGATGTCCGCCTCTTCGATGATGAACTGGATGCAGATCACCTCTTTGCCCCGGGGCGATGTGACGATCTCGCGCACGGTCTCCTCCAGCGACCATTCCTGCCTCGTCGCTATCTCGGGCAGCATCTTCCCTTCGAATTCGTGAGAATCAGGGCACGAGGCGATCATCACGTTCTCCGCCCACTCGAGGTCGATGCGATCCAGGTTCACGTACTGCCACATGGGGCCGCTGCCGGCGGTGTATGGGTAGACATCGAGGGTGATGTCTTCGCCGGCCGCGTTGGCCGCATCCACCATCGCGAGCGAATCCTTCACGCGTCCCCAGTTCCGCTTGCCGGCCGACTTGTGGTGCGAAATATGCAGGCCGATCCCGGCCTCCCGGGCGACGAGTCGCGCCTCTTCGACCGCTTCCAGGAGCTTGTCCCCTTCGTTGCGCATATGGGTGGCGTAGAGCCCCGCGAACGGCCTGCATTCGGAGGCGAGCGCGACAAGCTCGGCCGTATCGGAGTACCGCCCGGGTTCGTAGATGAGCCCCGTCGAGAATCCGACGGCGCCCTGCTCCATCGCCCGTGCGACATGGCCGCGCATCTCCGAGAGTTCACCGGCGCTCGCGAGCCGCTTATCGAGGCCCACGACGTGAGCGCGAACGCGGTTGTGGCCTACGAGCATCGCGTTATTGATCGCCGGTCCGCGCTCCATGCAGGCGGCGAAGTACGATTCGAGGTCGGTCCAGTTCGAGCCCGGCCCTGAGATGTCCCCGCCCATGTAGGTGCGGCCGGGTTCGTTGGGCATCGTGCTGAAGCCGCAGTTCCCGCTGACTTCGCTCGTCACGCCCTGGGCCAGCTTGAACTCCATGCCCGGGTAGCGGATGAACGCGCCGTCGTCGTGGGAATGCGTATCCACGAAGCCCGGGCAGAGCACCATCCCGCGCCCATCGACCTCTCTCGCGCCCGCGCCGGCTTCACCTACGGCGCTGATTCGGCCGTCTGTCACGGCCACATCGGCGCTCACCCCAGGCGAGCCGGAGCCATCGACTACGGTCACGTTGCGGAACGTCAGGTCTGCTGGCATAGGCGCACCTCGATGTCACTCGCGTCGCGGACTCCAGATTTGGCCGCGGGCGGACGTATGGTATAACAGGGAGACGCTCCTCAACGTTTACGTGAAAGTGAGAGTGCGGTTGGCAACGAGCAGCTTCCAGGGCAAGACGTTCTACGCGCTCCAGAATCCCCAGTTCCGGCTGCTCTGGTTCGGCAACATTTTCTCGTTCCTCGGGATGCAGATGCAGGTCATCGCGCGCGGCTATCTCGCGTTCGACCTGACCGGCAAGAACAGCGCCTTGGGCGGCGTGATGCTCGCCTTCGGCATTCCCCAGTTGCTCCTCGGCCTCTGGGGCGGCGTCATCGCGGATCGCCTGCCGAAGCGTCGCGTGCTCATGGTCTGCCAGGTGGTCGTGGCCTCGAACTCGGCCTGGATCGCGGTGATGATCGCGATGGGCTCGATCGAGTACTGGATGCTGCTCGTGGGGGGGGCGGTGCAGGGCGCCGGCTTCGCATTCATCGGCCCAGCCCGCCAGGCGTTCATCAGCGACCTCGTCGACCGCGACGAACTCGGCAACGCCGTCGTCCTCCAGCAGCTGAGCATGAACAGCACGCGCGTCATCGGCCCGTCGCTGGCGGGCGCGTTCATCGCCGTCGCCTTCATCGGGACCGCCGGCGTCTACTTCATCACCACCGCCGGGTTCATCGTCTCGACGCTCATGATGCTCCGCCTTCCGCCCGGCAACCCGAGACCCCGGACCGACACGCGCTCGCCCCTCGCCGACCTTACGGACGGCGTCCGCTACGTGACCGCCCGGCCGCAAGTTGGGCTGCTCATCCTCGCCTCGTTCGCGGTCGTGATGATTGGCTTCCCTTATCAGTCGTTTCTGCCTTCGGTCGCTAAGGAGGTGTACGGCGTGGGCTCCGGCGGACTCGGCGCGATCCAGTCTGTGGCGGCGGTTGGGGCCGTGATCGCGACGGTCTTCGTGGCATCGCTGAGCCAGCGCAAGGCGGTCCTCTGGCAGCCGATCGCGGGCATAGCGTTCGGGATCGCGCTCGCCGTCTTTGGCCTGAGTTCGAACCTGCTCGTCGGTTTCCTGGCGATTCTCTTCGTGGGCGCGATGGCCAGCGCCTTTCAGTCGCTCAACAACTCCATCGTCATGACCCTGACGGACAGCGAGTACCACGGCCGCGTCCAGTCGATGAACATGCTGAGCTGGAGCCTCTTCGGCCTCGCCTCCCTGCCGATCGGCATCATCGCCGACCATGTCGGCATCCAGGAGACGCTCGTGGTCATGGGTATCCTCAGCGCCGTCGCGATGCTCCTGATCGAAGCGCTGCGCCGCGCTGTGCTGGCGCGCGAGCCCGTCATCCCGCGGATAGCCGTCGGCCCGCTGGGGGACACCGCGCTCATCGGCCGCGACGCGGTCCGGGACTAACCACCGCGCCAACAGTACCGCGACCTCATGGGAGCGGTCGCGCCCATTTCGCACCTGGCCGGGCGTTGTGCGGATCCGTTCGCCGGGCGCCCCCGACGGCTCTCCGAGTCGCGTCCAAGGGCGCCGTCCGCTTTGCTCGGCTACGCTGGACCCATGCCGAACCGTCTCGCCGCCGAATCCTCGCCCTACCTCCTCCAGCACAAGGACAATCCCGTCGAGTGGTACCCCTGGGGCGAGGAAGCGTTC
>JANXYE010000578.1 GCA_025350285.1 Chloroflexota bacterium | reverse complement strand
TGCGATGGACCGCGGCGCACCACACCTGTTTCCAACCCCGACCCCAGCTCCGAGAACCTGCTCATGATCAAAAAAGTACTCATTGTCGAAGATGAAAAACTGATCGGCCTGATGCTGGCCGAGCATGTCAAGGAATTGGGTTGCAGCGTCACCAAGGTCGTGACCAATGGCGAGGCGGCGGTACGGTCGGTCCAACACGAACGGCCGGATGCCATCTTGATGGACATCAGCCTCGACGGCGTTATGGATGGGATCGAGACTCTTCGCCGACTACGCCAGAGTTCGCCCGTCCCGGTTATTATCGTGAGCGCCCGCGACCGGGACGCCGACAGGGTCTTGGCCACTCGCGCCGGCGCGGATGCTTACATTGTCAAACCTTTCGCCGCCGGCGAACTGGGCGACCGCGTCCGAAAGTTGCTCAACAGAAGCTCAGCGGACGAGGGAACGATCCACGCCGGAGACCTCCGAATCCAGTTCCACCCCCGGCTTGTTCAGCGCACGGACGGAAGTCTTGTGCCGCTCTCCCGCACTGAGTGGCGGCTGTTGGACCGGCTCGCTGCTGATGTGGGACGACCCGTCGCGCGTGGCGTCTTGCTTACGGACGTTTGGGGTCCCGAATACGCGGACGACACGGGGTTTCTCGAGACCTGGGTCGTGCGGATGCAAAGGAAGTTGGCCGGACCTACAGGTGTGTCGCCGCTGGCCGCCGCCGGAGACGGATATCAGCTGGGCTAGGTCGGATTTCCCGTGGGGCGTGGCGTGGGCTCCCGGCCGCACGCCTGGGCAGGACGCCCCGTTCCAGGCCGGCTCCGCGCGGCTCCCCGGTGAACAGACTTTCGAACTCCGCGAGCCTCACGAGCAACGAGGGCGCCGACCTCATATCCGCCGAGACCCTCTGGTGGCGGGCCCCTACCGCTCCGCCGCCCAGGCTTTCGCTTCGGGCGAGGCGACCCATGATGAAGACGCCCGGCGACTCAGTTCGCGCGCGCCGCCGTTCCAACGGGAGCACGCCCCCAGAATCGTGACGTTACGGTCGAGTGCGATGTTCACGATCCCCAAATAGTGTGAAGTCTCGACCATGAGAAACGCCCGGCGCGGGCCGGGCGTCCTCGGTACCGTGGCTCGGGTCAGTCCTGCAACCGATGGCGCAGGTCGGCCGGAACGAACGCGTCGTAGATGGCTGACCGGACCGCCTTTCGGATCTCGGGCGCGTCGCCGCCCCCCGCGATATCCAGCAGGGCCTCGACAAGCTCGTGGCGGTGGCAGACCTCCAGGTGCTCGCAGGCGAGGCAGAGTTCGTCGGGCTCGGCTGCGTCTGCCGCCGGGCGGGTTCATCCTTAATCGTCGAAAATCCACAAATTGGGCGCCTTCCTGGTCTCGGGCACGACCGCCCACTGCGTCCCGTAGACGACGTTGACCGCAGCCATCGCCGCGTCCATGACCTTCCCCGCCCGGCGCTTGGCCAGGTAGTAGCCGCCATCCGTCCCAGACGGCCGCGTCGTCGCGTTCAGCACATGGCGCTCGAAGACCTCGTCGCAGTAGTGCAGCCGCTGCTGGATGATGAGGTCGAAGAGCGAGGCCGAAGCTCCCGAGCGGCGCGCGCCCCCGTCTGCCAGATCTCCTCCGTCTTCAGCCCCTCCGCGCGCAGGTCCTGGGCCATCAGGCGTGAGTGCCAGGGGTCGAAGACATTGGTCCGCACATCGAGCGCCGCCGCCTGGTCGCGAAGGTACTGGCGGACCTCGGCCTGCGGCACCTCCCAGCCTTCAACGAAGCGCCCATTGGCCCCCCGTGGCCGCTCCCAGACGCGGGTTCGCAGGTAAAGACATGGTTGGCCGCTGTGGCCGCAGGGGCGGCCGTCGCCCGCCCACCACTGGCCGTGGACAACGGCTGAGCTGTCGCGCGTCTCGGAGAGGTCGATGCCCGCCCAGGTCGGCTGCCCCGGGCGCAGTTCGAACGGCGATAGCCGGCAGGCGCTGAGCTGTTCCCTGGTCACCCACGGCGCCTCGGCGTAGTCGATCCACTGGTTCAGGTAGAGGCGGCGGAACTCGCTCTCCGTGATCGCCCCCTTGCGCTTGCCGTCCTGGACGTTGGTGCCGGCCACCTCACCACGCAGGAACTGCTCGTTGACGGGCACGCCAAAGCTCGGGTAGGCGAGCTTCCACATCTCAGGGTCGCGGTGGTCGCAGCCGTCCGGCGCCTGCCACCAGCGGAAGAGGAAGCCGTTATCCTTGAGTTCACCCCGTTCGAGGGAGCGCCCGTACTCGTAGAGCGCGCCGCAGCGGGACGACTCCAGGTCGGCGCCGGCGGTCGTGATCATGACCATCATCGGCTGCTCGCGGGCGGCCATCCCGGTCGTGAGCGCGGCCCAGAGCTCCTCCTGCTCGCCCACGCCCCAGGCGTGCACCTCATTGAGGACGATGGCGTGGATGTTGAGGCCGTGCTTGGTCTTGCCCGTGGAGGTGAGGCGATGGATGTAGGAGTAGGGGTCCTCGCTGGCGGTCAGCCGCCCAATCTGGATCTCGATCACCCGCGCGAGGCTCTCCGACAGCTCGACCATGCGCTTCGACGCATCGAAGACGCGGTCGGCCTGGTCCTCGGAGGCGGCCGCGCAGTAGACCTCGGCGCTCTTCTCGCCGTCGGCGGCCATGAAGTAGA
>JANXYE010000564.1 GCA_025350285.1 Chloroflexota bacterium | reverse complement strand
CGGTAGACGATGTTATCGAGCCGGGTCTCGAGGAGCCGGACGAGGTTTTCGCCGGAAACGCCAGGGCGGCTGGTCGCTTCTTTGTAGTACCGGCGGAACTGCTTTTCGAGCACGCCGTAGGTGACCCGGGCGCGCTGCTTTTCGCGCAGCTGGAGACCGCGGTCGCTCACCTTGCGGCGGCGGGCCGGGCGCGGGCCGGGCGGGTTGGGGCGACGATCGAAGCTGCACTTGGGCGTGAAGCAGCGATCACCCTTGAGGAAGAGCTTTTCGCCGTGCCGGCGGCAGAGGCGGCAAACGGGACCGGTGTAACGAGCCATGGGTGCTTTCCTGCTAAACCCGGCGCCGCTTGGGAGGGCGGCAACCGTTGTGGGGGATGGGGGTGACATCACGGATGAGGGTGACGGTGAGGCCCGAGGCCTGGAGCGAGCGGATGGCGGCCTCGCGGCCGCTCCCAGCGCCCCGGACGAAGACTTCCACCTGCTGCATGCCATGTTCCATGGCGCGGCGGGCGGCGTTTTCGCCAGCGAGCTGGGCAGCGAAGGGCGTGCCCTTGCGCGACCCCTTGAAGCCGGACGCGCCGGCACTCGAAAACGAGACGACGTTACCGTTCGGGTCCGTGAGCGTAACGAGCGTGTTGTTGAAGGTGCTCTTGATGAACGCCTTCCCACGCGGGATGGATTTCCGTTCGCGACGCTTGACGCGGCGGGTGGCCGCGGCGGTGCGAGTGTTTGGCTTTTTGGCGTCTGCCATTGTCCTGCCCTACCTCTTACTTCTTGCCTGCGCGCTTTTTGCCGGCGACGGTCTTGCGGGCGCCACGCTTGAGGCGGGCGTTGGTGCGGGTGCGCTGGCCGTGAACCGGGAGGTTACGGCGGTGGCGCTGGCCCCGATAGCAGTTGATTTCGATGAGCCTGGCGATGTTCTGGCGGACTTCCCGGCGGAGGTCCCCTTCCACAATCCAGTGCTTATCGATGTAGTCGCGGATGCGGATCGCTTCGTCGTCCGTGAGCTCACGCGCGTGGACTTCGGTGCTGATCCCGGTGGCGGCCAACATCTCTCGGGAACGGGTGGGCCCGATGCCGTAGATGTAGGTAAGCGCCACTTCGAGCCGCTTGTCGTTTGGAAGGTCTACGCCGGAAATACGTGCCATTAGCCTATCCCTGCCGCTGCTTATGCTTGGGGTTTTCGCAAATCACCATGACGCGACCGTGCCGGCGGATAACCTTGCACTTGTCGCAACGCGGTTTGACAGACGCTCGTACTTTCATCGTACTCCTGACCTCTGGGTGATCTGGCTCATTTGAACCGGTAGGTGATGCGGCCGCGGCTTAAGTCGAAGGGTGAGAGCTCAACCAGCACGCGGTCTCCGGGAAGGATTTTGACAAAGGTCATTCTGGTCTCGCTGCCGGCGTGGGCGAGCACTTCGTGCCCGTCGGCCAGTTCCACCCTGAACAATGCGTTCGGGAGTGGCTCTGTCACGATTCCTTCGACCTCAATCGCCTCCTTCTTGGCCATACACCCTCTTCAAACAGGCTTCACGGGAGGGTGAGCACTTCAGGCTCACAACCTTCCAGTATAGCGATTGTATGTTCAAAATGACAACATAAGCTACCGTCTTTAGTCCTTACAGTCCAGCCGTCTGGCTCTTCTTCCACATCAGGGTTGCCGATGGTGACCATCGGCTCGAGCGCGATCACGAGACCTGAGCGAAGGGGCGTACCGCGAAAACGCATGCGGTGGTTCACCACGTGCGGCTCTTCGTGCATGTCGCGCCCCACTCCGTGCCCGCCGTAACCCTTGACGATGCCGAAACCCGTCGGCTTGATCGTGTCTTCGATGGCGCCGCAGACATCGTTCAGGTGGGTGCCTGTGCCGGCCGCCTTGATCCCGGCCCAGAGGGCGTCCTCCGTGACCTTCATCAGCCGCTGCACTTCGGAGCTGACGTTACCCACGGCGACCGTAATGGCGGCGTCGCCAACGAACCCCTTGTACGTTGCACCGAGGTCCAGGCTGATGATGTCGCCCTCCTTCAGGACGCGGCTCCTGGGGATCCCGTGCACGAGCTGCTCATTGATGGAGATGCAGATATTGGACGGGTACGGAGGGTACTTGGGCGCCGGGCGATAGTCTCGGAAGGTCTCCTTGGCGCCGCGGCGTTTGAACTCTTCGTGGACATACTTCTCTATCTCCCGGACGTTAAGGCCGGGCCGAATCATCGTCCGGAGGTGCGCCAGCGTCTGGCCGACCAATTGGCCGGCTTCACGCATCGCCTTGAGTTCATCCCGTGATTTGAGCTTAACCGCCATGTTCGACGTTATCCCTCGATCGCCTTCAGGAGCGCCGCGGTCACGTCGTCGAGCCCGCGCTCGCCGTCGATCTCCTTCAGCACTCCGGCCGCCCGGTAGTGGGCGATAAGGTCCGCCGGGGGCTTCTGCTTCTCGAGCCGGGTCCGCACCACCTCGGGACGGTCGTCGTCACGTTGGTAAAGCTCGCCGCCACAGCCGTCGCACAGGCCAGCGACCTTCGGAGGGTCGTTGCGTTCGTGGTAGAGCCTGCCGCAGTTGCGGCAAATCCAGCGCCCGCCGAGGCGCGAAATCAGTTCCTCGTCCCTCACCGAGATGAGGAGCGCATGGTCGATGCGGGCGCCACGCCCGGCCAGGGCGAGATCGAGGGCGGCGGCCTGGACGACGTTACGGGGGAAGCCATCGAACATCGCGCCAGCGGAGGCCTCTGCCCGGCTGATGCGTTCGAGCAGCATCTTGATAGTGACTTCGTCGGGGACCAAGTCGCCCTTATCCATGAACGTCTTCGCCAGCTGGCCGAGTTCCGACTCGCTCTTCACGTTTTCGCGGAACATGTCCCCGGTTGAGATGTGCAGAAGCCCGGTAGCGGCCGCGATGCGCTGCGCCTGGGTGCCTTTTCCGGCGCCGGGAGGGCCAAGCAGGACAATGAACATTAACTAATGAAC
Source organism: Chloroflexota bacterium (assembly GCA_025350285.1). GTDB lineage: Bacteria > Chloroflexota > Dehalococcoidia > Tepidiformales > Tepidiformaceae > JANXYE01. Next base: position 9,694 of record JANXYE010000564.1, on the reverse strand, counting down.
CCTTCGTAGTTGCGCATGAGGAGCTGCGCTTCGAGCTGCTTCATCGTATCAAGGACAACCGCCACCACGATGAGGAAGCCCGTACTGGAGACCGTGAGAGCCTGAACATTGGAAACAAGCCCGATGAAGAACGGCAGGACGGCGACGAAGCCGAGGAAGAACGCCCCAGCCCAGGTGATCCGCGTGACGACGCGCATGAGGTAGGCCTCGGTTGGCGGACCGGGGCGGATGCCGGGGATGAACGCGCCCTGGCGCTGGAGTGTCTTGGCCATCTGCTGCTGCTGGTACTGGACCATCGTGTAGAAAAACGTGAAGACGATCACGAGCACAAAGACCACGATCCAATACCAACCTGTACCACCGCCGCCGCGGCCCCCCTGGAACTGATTCACGAAGAAATCGGCGACGCTTTCGATCCAGCCGCCGGAGCCCGTGAAGTAGGACGCCACCGTGGCCGGCAGGATCATGATCGAGAAGGCGAAGATGAGCGGGATCATGCCCGCCATGTTCACCCGCAGCGGGATATGGCTCTGCCCTTGCTGGCGGTACATCCGCCCGCCCCTGAAGGCCGAGCGGGCATACTGGACTGGCACCCTTCTCTGCGCCTCCTGAAAGAAGACGATCAGATAGATCACGCCGAATGCGAAGAACGTGATTATCAGGACGCCGATGATCGATTGGGTCGAAACGTTGGGAATGAGCGACGGCAGACGGGCCACGATCCCGCCGAAAATGATCACGGAAACGCCGTTGCCAATACCGTTTTCGGTGATCAGTTCGCCCAGCCAGACCAGGAACATCGTCCCTGCGGCCAGCGTGAAGAGCGTCGCGAACGTGCCCATGAGACTATTTTCGAGCCCGAAATCGCGGATGACGGCGCCGCCAGCTGCGTTGTTGATGAATTGCAGCTGCCCGTAGCCAGATACAAAGGCCATCGGGACGGCGAGCCAGTGTGTGTATACCTGGATGCGGCGGCGGCCCTGTTCGCCCTCTTCCTGGAGGTTGCGGAGCGACGGTACAAGCGGCGTGAAGATCTGCATGAGGATCGACGCCGTGATGTACGGGTACACGCCGAGCGCGGCGACGCTGAGGTTCTGGAGCGCGCCACCAGAGAAGATGCTGAGGAAGTCGAGCAGCGAGTTGCCCTGGAAGGCGCGGTCGAGCGCGGCCTTGTCCACGTTCGGGACGGGGACGTGCGCGACGAAGCGGAAGACGACGAGCATCGCCAGCGTAAACAGCAGCTTCCGGCGGACGTCCTCCTGCCGGAAGGCGTCGACCATCGCCTGCAACAGGCGGGGGCGCTGCGCTGCTTGCTGGCTCATCTCAGCTCTCCTTCGCTTCCTCGGCCGGACCGATGACCGTGGCCGTTCCGCCAAGGGCCGAGATGCGAGCGGACGCCGCCTCGCTGAAGCGGTGCGCGGAGACGTTCAGACTCTTGGTCAGTTCACCGTTGGCGAGGACCTTCACGGGCTCCCGCAGGTGCCGAAGGATTCCCACCTCTTTCAAGAGTTCAGGGGTGACGACCGTGCCCGCCTCGAACCGATCGAGGGCGCCGAGGTTGACCGGCTGGAACGGCACGCGCCATTTGTTGTTGAAACCGCGAAGGGTGTGGAACCTCCGCGCGAACGGGAATTGGCCGCCTTCGAACGTGTCGTAGGGCAGGTTCTTACCGCTGCGCTGCTTCTGGCCCTTCAGCCCTTTGGTGGCGTAGGTGCCGTGGCCGCTCCCGTTGCCGCGGCCAATCCGCTTTTTGCTGTGCGTCGCGCCCGGGTTAGGGGCGAGGTCGGCTGCGGTGATGCTCATGCCTGGCCGCCATCCTTCACATCTACGAGGTGGGTGACCTTATAGATCATTCCCCGGATCGTCGGGGTGTCTTCGTGCGTCACGGTCTGGTTCAGGCGCTTGAAGCCGAGGGCACGGATCGTGTCCTTTTGGTCCTGCTTGTAGCCGATCGCGCTCTTGCGGTAAGTCACTTCGATTGTGGCCATGGTCATGAATCTCCACGGGAGATGGCGAGCCTGCGCTCACGGGCGCCGTGTGGGTCCCGGAGCGAGCCCAGCCCTTCAATGGTAGCGCGGGCGACGTTGATGGGGTTGCGGCTGCCGAGCGACTTGGCCAGCACATCGGTCACGCCGGCCGATTCCATAATCGCCCGGACAGCGCCGCCGGCGATGACGCCGGTCCCATGGCTGGCCGGCTTGAGCATCACTTTCGCGGCCGCATAGTGGGCGACCAGCGGATGGGAAATGGTGCCACCCTTCATTGGGACGCGGATCATTTTCTTGCGGGCGAGGGTCGCGCCCTTGCGGATGGCTTCGGGGACTTCGTTCGCCTTGCCCAGCCCCATGCCGACGCCGCCGTGGCCATCGCCAACGACCACGAGGGCGCTGAAGCTGAAGCGCCGGCCGCCCTTGACCACCTTGGCCACGCGGTTGATGTAGACCACCTTCTCGGTGAGCTCTTCCTGTCCACTGTCGTATTGCGCCATTAGAACCCCAATCCCGCTTCTCGCGCGCTATCGGCCAGCGCCTGGACGCGGCCGTGGTACTGAAAACCGCCGCGGTCGAAGACCACGAGTTCGACGCCAGCCGCCTTGGCCCGCTCGGCGACGGCCGTGCCGACGGCCTTCGCGCGTTCGGTCTTCGTCTTGCCAGCGGTCGCGGCGGCGATGTCCTTGTCTACGTCGCTGGCGGCGGCAAGGGTACGGCCAGCGACATCGTCGATGACCTGGGCGTAGATGTGGGCCGAACTGCGGAACACGTTGAGACGTGGCCGCAGGGGCGTCCCCGAAACGTTCCGGCGCACACGTGTATGGCGCCGGATGCGCGCAAGGCTCCTGGTTGCGTTTGCCATGTTACTTGCCCACCTTTCCGCTCTTGCCAGCCTTGCGGCGGACACGCTCTCCAGAGTAGCGGATGCCCTTGCCCTTGTACGGCTCGGGCGGCCGGAGCTTGCGGATGTTCGCGGCCACTTGGCCGACGTGTTCCTTATCGGTGCCCTGCACGTGGACGCGCGGGCCTTCCACGACGAACGTGATGCCGGCCGGCGGCTCGACGATAACCGGGTGCGAAAACCCGAGCGCGAGTTGGAGGTTGACGCCCTGGAGCTGGGCCCGGTAGCCAACGCCCTGGACTTCCAGCGTTCGCGTGAAGCCCGTCGTGACGCCCGTGACCATGTTGTTGAGCAGGGTGCGGGAGAGGCCGTGGAGCGCCTTCTGTGCGTTCTCATCGTTCTGGCGGACGACATTGATGATGGCGCCGTCGCGTTCGAACGTGATGACCCCGGGGAAAGAACGCGAAAGCGTTCCCTTCGGGCCTTTTACCTCGACGTGGTTCCCCTCATCGACGGTAACATCGACTCCGGCGGGCACGGTGACCGGTTGGCGGCCAATGCGGGACATAGCGGCCTCCTACCAGATGTAGCAGAGAAGCTCGCCGCCGACGGATTGCCGGCGGGCTTCCTGCCCGGTCATGATGCCTTTCGGCGTCGAAACGATAGCTATGCCGAGGCCGCCGTACACGCGCGGAATCTCGTTCCGTTGCACGTACACGCGGAGGCCAGGCTTGCTCACCCGTTGGAGTCCCGTGAGCACCGGCTGCTTGCGGCCGCCGTAGCTCAGATCCACCTTCAGGTTATCGAACGGCTTCCCTTCTTCGCTCACGACGCTAAAGTCGCGAATGAAGCCTTCGTCTTTGAGGACGCCCGCGATGGCGACCTTCACTTTCGACGTCGGGATGAGAACCGAATCATGACGCGACTGCACCGCGTTGCGGATGCGCGTCAACATATCGGCGATGGGGTCATTTACACTCATAGCACTTCCCCTCTGGCGTAAGCTTTCGCACTACCAGCTGGACTTGATGACGCCCGGGAGGAGGCCGCGATGGGCCATTTCCCGGAAGGTGATGCGGCTGAGGCCGAACTTGCGAATATAGCCCCTCGGCCGGCCGTTGATGACGTCGCGGTTGTGAAGCCGCGTTGGGCTCGCGTTGAGCGGGATCTTGCGCAGCTCGGCGTAGAGGTCGGAGACGCGCTGCGGGTTTTGCCACGATTCACGCAACTGTTCCTTAAGCGCCCTCCTCCGGACGGAGTACTGGGCGTTCAGATCCTTGCGGTGCTGGTCGCGGTTGACGATGCCTTTTGAAGCCAATGCGCCCTCCTAGATCTTCCTGAACGGCATGCCGAGAAGCTCCAGGAGCCTCCGGCCTTCGTCGTCGGTTTTGGCGGTGGTGACGACCGTCACCTGCATGCCCCGGACCTTATCGACCTTGTCATAGTCGATTTCCGGGAAGATAAGCTGCTCGCGGATGCCGAGGCTGTAGTTCCCGCGGCCATCGAAGGCGTTAGGATTGAGGCCCTGAAAATCGCGGATGCGAGGGAGCGCGGCCGCCACCAGGCGATCGAGGAACTCGTACATACGCGGGCCACGAAGCGTAGCGGAGACGCCGATGGCGTTCCCTTCGCGCAGCCGGAAGTTCGCGATCGACTTTTTGGCGCGGTTGATGATCGGCTTCTGGCCCGTGATGGCGGTCACTTCGTCGGCCGCCTTGTCCAGGGCATTGCCGTCGGTCAACGCTTCGCCCATGCCGATGTTGACGACCACTTTCGTGAGCTTTGGCACCTGCATGATGTTCGCGTAGTGGTACTGCTCGCGCATTCCAGGCACCACTTCGGCGTCGTACTTCTCCTTCAAACGGGGAACCATTATTCGATATCCTCCCCGCTGCGCTTGCCCACCCGCACCAGGGTGCCGTCCTCGCGCGCCCGGAAGGTCACGCGGGTTGGCTCATCGGTGCTCGGATCGACAAGCATGACGTTGCTGATGTGGACGGGCGCTTCGCGCTCGATGATCTGCGACTGCTGGCCCTGGCTACGGGCCCGCTGATGCTTCTTGACGAGGTTGAGACCTTCGACGACAACGCGGTCGAACTTCGGCAGCACCTTACGGACTTCGCCGCGCTTGCCGCGGTCCTTTCCGGTGATGATGACGACCTTGTCGCCGCGCTTAATCTTAGCGGGCACTACAGCACCTCCGGGGCGAGCGAAACGATCTTCATGAAGTTGCGATCGCGGAGTTCGCGGGCGACCGGCCCGAAGATGCGGGTACCACGCGGGTTTTCGCCATCCGCGGCGAGGAGTACGGCCGCGTTTTCATCGAACCGGATGTACGAACCATCGGGCCGGCCGTACTCCTTCGTGACACGGACGACGACGGCCTTAACCACGTCACCCTTCTTCACGGCGGAGTTCGGCTGAGCCACTTTGACGCTGGCGACGATGATGTCGCCCGGGGCCGCATACCGGCGGCGGCTGCCACCGAGGACGCGGATGCAGAGAATCGAACGGGCGCCCGAGTTATCGGCCACTTTCAGGCGGGATTCCTGTTGGATCATGCCTGAACCTCCGCCTTCGGAGCGACCTGCGTACGAAGCTCCTCTTCGCGGCCGATGGAGGACGGCGCCACGTCGGCGACATCTCCGCGCGTCAGCACCTCGATCACGCGCCAGCGCTTCTCTTTCGACAGGGGCCGGCACTCTTCAATGCGGACCATGTCGCCGAGGCGGCACTGATTCGTCTCGTCGTGCGCCTTGTAGCGCTGGGTGAGCGAGACGACCTTGTGGTAGAGGCGATGCTTCTTGCGGCGTTCGATGGAGACGACCACGGTCTTATCCATCTTGTCGCTGACAACGGTGCCCTGGATGACGCGTTGCTGGCCCATAGTTATTCCTCACCTACGGTGGCCAGTTCGCGCTCCCGCTTGATCGTGCGGAGCCGCGCAATGCGGCGGCGCACGCTCCGCAGTTCACGATAATTCTGCAGTTGCCGGCTGGCGTGCTGGAACCGCAGCGTGAAGAGCGCCCTGTAGGCCTCGTTAATCTCTTTGTTCAGGTTGTCGTCGTTGAGGCGACGGACATCGGCGGCTTTTTGCATCGCCATGGTTACACCGCCTCTTCACGAACGACGATTTTCGTGGGGATGGGGAGCTTGTGCGCCGCCAGCCGGAGGGCCTCGCGGGCAACTTCCTCTGGCACGCCCGAAACTTCGAACATGATGCGGTCTGGCTTAACGACCGCGACCCACTTGTCGGGCGCGCCCTTCCCGGAACCCATGCGCGTTTCGGCCGGCTTCGCCGTCACCGGCTTGTCCGGGAAGATCCGGATCCAGACCTTGCCGCCGCGCTTCATCTCGTGGGTGATAGCGCGCCGGGCACTTTCGATATGGCGCGAGTTGATCCACGCCGCGCCGGCGGCCTGCAGGCCGAATTCGCCGAACGCGACGAAGTTCCCCGTGGCCGCATCGCCACTCCGGCGCCCGCGGTGCTGCTTGCGGTGCTTTACTCTGCGGGGCTGAAGCATGGCTTACTCACCCCCCTTGGCTTCGCGCTGGACTGCTTCCTGCTGCTCCATCGTGATGGCCGTGTGGCCAGGGGCGAGCGCTATCGCCGAGCCGGCGGCCGCCTCGCCCGGTTCAGCACCCTCGATTTCCGGCGCCGCCGTGCGCGGCGCCGGCTCGGGACCAGACACGTCGATCTCCACCGCGCGCCGGTTCTCCTCGGGGGCCTTTGGCAGGATAATACCCTTAAAGATCCAGCACTTGACGCCGATCCGGCCAAACGTGGTGTGCGCTTCGGCGAGACCGTAGTCGATATCGGCGCGGAGGGTGTGGCGCGGAACCTGGCCCTGCGTTTCCGATTCACGGCGGGACATTTCGGCGCCGCCGAGCCGTCCCGCGATGGTCACGCGGACCCCGAGGGCGCCGCGCTGCATGGTGCGCTGGACTGCCTGCTTGATGGCCCTGCGGAACGCAACGCGCCGCTCCAGCTGGTCGGCGACCGAACGCGCCACCAGGTAGGCATCGAGTTCTGGAGTCCGAATCTCCTGGATGTTCACGCGGACCCGGCCGCCGCTAAAGCGTTCAAGGTTGTTGCGGAGTTCCTCGACCTTCGCCCCGCCCCGCCCGATCACGATACCCGGCTTGGCCGTGTGAATCGTGATCGTCACGAGGTTCGCGTTCCGGTCGAGCTCGACGTGGCTAATGCTGGCGTCGGGCAGTTCCTTGAGCACGAAGCGGCGGAGCTCGAAGTCGTGGTGGAGCTTGGTCGTGTAGTCACGCTCAGCGAACCACTTCGACTCCCAGTCGTAGAGGATGCCAATCCGGAAGCCGTGCGGGTGTACTTTCTGTCCCAAGGTCTATACCCCCCGCTCGTCAAGGATGATGGTGATGTGTGCGGAACGCTTGAGCAGCGGGCTGGCCCGGCCACGCGAGCGAGGCCGGAAGCGGCGCTGAGTCTTGCCTTCGTCGGCGAAGGCGCGCTTGATGACGAGCCCGTCCACGTCGAGGTCGAAATTGTTCTCGGCGTTCGAAGCGGCCGAGAGGACCGTTTTCGAAATCGAGGCCGCGTGCGGCGACTGGATGTAGCGAAGCAGCGCCAGGGACTGGTCTACGGAGAGGCCAGGGAGCCGTTCGAGGATGAGGCGGACCTTGCGCGCTGAAACGCCGAGGCCCTTCGTGGTGGCTCGCACTTCCATCGTTAGCGCCTCACCTTGCTATTGCGGTCGCTCTTGGAGATGTGGCCGCGGAACGTCCGTGTGAGCGCGAACTCGCCGAGCTTGTGGCCGACCATGTTCTCCGTCATGAACACCGGGATATGGCGCCTGCCATCGTGGACAGCAATCGTCATCCCGATCATCTCCGGGAGGATCGTCGATGCGCGAGACCAGGTCTTGATGACCGTGCGGTTCTGGGCGTTGCGCATCGCCAACACTTTTTTCTCAAGTGATGGGAGGACGAACGGACCCTTCTTCGTAGATCGTGACATCGGCTACTCCTACCGGCTCCGCCGCCGGGCGATGAACTTGTCGGTGCGCTTGTTGTTACGGGTGCGATAGCCGAGGGTCGGCTTGCCCCAGGGCGTCTTTGGCCCTGGCATACCGATGGGAGCGCCGCCTTCGCCACTGCCGTGTGGATGGTCCCGGGGGTTCATGGCCGAACCGCGAACCTGAGGACGACGGCCAAGGTGCCGCGTGCGGCCGGCCTTGCCCAATTTGATCAGCGAATGATCGACGTTGCCGACCTGGCCCACGGTCGCGACGCATTCGATCCGTACGCGCCGCATTTCGCCGCTCGGCAGGCGCAGGAGGGCGGTGTCGCCTTCCTTGGCCATGAGCTGTGCGGAAGCGCCGGCGCTTCGGACCATCTGGCCGCCGCGGCCAGGAGTCAGTTCCACGTTGTGGACCTGTGTACCCGTCGGCATGTTGGCCAGCGGGAGCGAGTTACCCACGCGCACTTCAGCGGTTGGTCCGCTCATCAGCGTCGCACCGACTCCGAGCCCGTTGGGGGCGAGGATGTAGCGTTTTTCGCCGTCCGCGTAGTGGAGGAGGGCGATGCGGGCCGTGCGGTTCGGGTCGTACTCAATGGCGGCGACCTTCGCCGGTACGCCAGGCTTGTTCCGCTTCCAATCAATGATTCGGTATAGCGGGCGTGTCCCCCCGCCGCGGTGACGGACGGTGATACGGCCCTGGTTGTTCCGGCCAGAGCCGCGCTTTATCGACGACTCCACGAGCGACCGTTCCGGTCTCTTTTTCGTGATCTCATCGAACGCGGCGCCGCTACCGTCGCGGCGGCCAGGAGAGGTTGGCTTGAACTGCTTGATCGCCATCGCCTAAATCCCCTCGAACAGTTCGATTTTGTCGCCCGGGACGAGCGTCACGATCGCCTTCTTCCAGTCCGGGCGGTTGGTAATACGGCGGCCGAATCGTTTGGCCTTGCCCTTCATCACCAGCGTATTGACGGCCGTCACGCGGACGCTGAACGCGACTTGCACCGCTTCCTTGATCTGGTTCTTGTTGGCGCGCAAATCGACTTCGAAGACGTACTTGTCCAAACCCGTCAGCACGGTCGTTTTCTCCGTGATGATGGGGCGCAGGAGCACGCCGTATGGATGGAGTTCCTTAGGCATCCGCGGTCCCCTTTCGGCCGCGGGCCGGCTTCAGATTGGCTCCGCTCCAGAGCGCTTCCACCTTGCGCACGGCTTCTTCGGTCATCACCACGTGGTGGGCGTTGATAAGGTCAACGACGTTCAGGTAGGCGGCTGGCATAGCCTTGACGGCGACGATGTTGCGGGCCGCGAGTGTGAGGTTAGGCTCGTATTCGCCACTCACAACGACTGCCGTGCGCTGGACGCCGACGGCGCTGAGCGTGGCCTTGACGACCTGCGTCTTGGGCGAATCTGGGATGAGCCCATCAACGACGATGATCGAGCCGCTGGCGGCGTGGCTGCTCAGCGCCGAACGGAGCGCGAGACGCTTCATCTGGCGCGGAAGGTCCTTCGCGAAGCTGTGGTGGCGGGGGCCGTGGGAGATGCCGCCGCCGACCTGGGTCGGACCCTTGATGCTGCCCTGGCGCGAGTTGCCAGTGCCCTTTTGCTTACGGATCTTGGCCGTCGAGCCGCGGATTTCTCCGCGAGTCTTGGTATTGGCGTTCCCGCCGCGGCGGTTCGCCATCTGGGCGACGTACGCCTGGTGCAGCACGGAGGCGTTGGGCTCGATGCCGAAGACGTCGTCCGCCGCATCGATCTGGCGGACCTCCTTGCCGGAGGCATCGACTACCGCGAGCTTCACTTCGATACCCTCCTGGCGAGACGGACGCGGACAAGGCCGCCGGTCGGGCCGGGCACCGAGCCACCGACGAAGAG